>CAZNFE010000119.1:0-7868 GCA_964571945.1 uncultured Pseudomonadales bacterium | reverse complement strand
GTTGCCGGTAGCACATGCCAGACAGCGGGTGTGTCACTGACCTCCTGTATGCCTGGTTCGACACTGGTTACCTTGACGATGAGAGCGGCTTCAAATTCAGTGGCCGCATCCACGATTGCCTGCCATATACTTTTGTTCCATAAAGTCGCTGACTCGATGGCATGGAATCGACCGCGAAATTCGTCCAGCAATCCTTCCAGGTACTCCTCTTCAGACTGCATTATGAAGGTCTTGATCTTATGCAAATCCTCTTTTCCGGGAATATCAAAATCTATGATATTTTCATAAATCACCCGGATGACGTAGACGTTGGCAGCGGAAGCTTTTGCCAGTTTTTCCACTTTTTCGAGTACCAGGCGGGAATCCTCTTCTCGATTTACAGCGACCAGAATATTCGATAATGAACGCATGCTTCACCTCTCTCGATCAGAGATTAAAGATACCTGCTAGTTTAGTCCAGATGTTGCAGTTAGTGCGTTGATGCACATCAAGTACAAAATAGGTCTGATGCAGTGATATCAGACATGATCACGGCTATTCTCTTCTGTATACTCTGACGGTTAATGGCTTGATGGTCACCTGGCAGCTGTCCCGTAGAAATACCCGGAAATTCGTAACAACAATGCTGTACACAGCGCAACATTTACAGAACAGATATATCATCCTGCTGCTGGCTTTTATCAGCGGCTTTGCGATCATGACCATTGAACTCCTGGGCGGAAGAATACTTGCTCCCTGGTTTGGAAACAGCATCTATGTGTGGGGCAGCATCATTACGATCTTTATGCTCTCTTTGTCTGTAGGTTACCTGCTCGGCGGTCGTTGGTCTCTGCATAACCCGAGTCTGTTTCGATATGGCATCTTTTTTGTTCTGTCATCCGTCACTTTGCTGCCAGTTGTGCTGTTTGGCGATCATGTCATGCAAGGTCTCTTTGTCCTGGTCACGGATCCCCGTTATGGCTCACTGGTTGTCTCTGCGATCCTGTTTTTTGTTCCGACAGCGATTCTGGGTATGATCGCACCTTACTCAGTACGATTATTGGTGGAAAACGAACAACACAGTGGCAAGGTAGCCGGTCAGCTCTATTTTGTTTCAACTCTCGGCAGCGCCCTGGGTACAATCGTCACATCTTTCTACCTGGTGCTTATTTTCGAGATTAACCAGATTATCCTGACCGTAAGTGTGGTGCTTGTTTGCTCCGGTATAGCCGTCATGCTCAGATCAATATATCAAGCTATGGCTGGTCATGAATAAAGTGACGCTATATGCAATTTGCGTAGTTCTGCTCTCGGGATTCCTGTTACACAGCCAGCCTGCGAATGCCAAGGTCATTCACAGTGAGAGATCCTTGTACCGAAATATCATCGTTGATCAAACCGGCGATATGCGATGCCTCGCCTTTACCATCAGGCGACTGAGTCACAATCAGTCCTGCATTAACCTGGATGAACCGGATCGATTGGTGTTTGCGTATGTGCGTATGGTCTTTGCCGCACTGCTGCTGAATTCTGATCCACAACAGATTCTGGTTATCGGACTCGGCGGCGGATCGATTCCATTGAGCCTGAGCAAACTCTATCCAGATGCAGATATTGATATATCAGAAATCGATCCAGCCGTGCTGAGAGTGGCGAAAGAGTATTTCAATTTTTCGCCCAGTGAACATATGCGAGTAAACATCTCGGATGCCCGGGTATTTGTCAAACGTGCCTTGTTACGAAAGCAACAGTATGACCTGGTTATCCTGGATGCATTTACCGGTGAATACATTCCGGAACACCTGATGACCATGGAGTTTCTGAATGAAGTAAATCAGCTCCTGTCATCCAAAGGTGTCCTGGCAGCAAACACTTTCTCGTCCAGTAGACTCTACCATCATGAATCGGTAACCTATCAAAAGGTATTCGGCAGATTTTTTAATTTCAAGAAAGCAGGCACCGGCAATCGCGTCATCTTAACCGGCAAAGTCATTGAGGGTGATTCCAGCTTACCTTCACGTTCTGTTCTAATGGAAAATGCGGCATTGTTGGCGGAACCGCTCCAACAATTTGGTATCAGAATTCAGGACTATCCGTCTTATATGCGCACGGAGCCAGACTGGAACACGAATGTAAAACCGCTGTCTGACCAATATTCACCGGCGAATCTGTTGCGAGATTAAACTGACATCTAACACCAACTCACCAGGCGACAAACATGTCAAGAAGAGACCAAATCCAGTTAACGGAAGATGAAATCAAGGATTATCTGAAGTCATCAAGAACGATAATTCTGGTATCCAATGGTAGAAACGGCTATCCACATCCCATGCCAATGTGGTATTTACAGGATGATGAAGGAAGTATTCTCATCACCACGTTCAGGAAAAGTCAAAAAGTACTCAATCTTAAGCGAGACCCCCGTGCTGCATTGTTGGTTGAATCAGGGGATGTTTATGAAGAACTGAAAAGCGTGTTGATTGAAGCGAAAGCAGAAATCATTGATGATCTTGAGACCACTATCGACACCATGTTCAAGTTGTCAGTACATCGGGGTGAAGCCACACCAGACCAGGAAGAAATCATAAAGGAAAGTCTTAGAAAAGGGGTTGGAAGAAAACGCGTCGTGCTGCGTTTTAAGCCACTGTCGATCGTCTCATGGGACCACCGAAAATTGAAAGGCGTATATTAATTTCCGAAATCACAGGATTTTTGTATCGTGTGCATGCCAGTACTTGTCCTTCAACAGACGTTTGTACAATTTCCCGGTAGGATGCCTTGGTAATTCCTCCATAAAATCAATGGACCTGGGGGTTTTGATATGTGAGATGTGCTGACGACAGTAGTCGATCAGTTCCTCTTCAAACTCAGGACCCGCCCGATTCATTTCGATTGGCTGAACCACAGCTTTTACTTCTTCCCCAAATTCCTCGTTGGGAACACCAAAAACTGCCACATCCGCAACGTCTGGATGCAATATGATCACATTCTCCGCTTCCTGAGGATAAATGTTCACGCCGCCGGATATAATCATGTAACTCTTTCGATCAGTTAGATACAAATAGCCTTCGGAATCAACATAACCCACATCACCCAGGGTACTCCATCCTTCCGGATTTCGGGAATCTGATGTTTTTTCCGGATCATTGTGATATTCAAATGTCGGGCCACCGGCAAAATAAATGACACCCACTTCGCCCTGGGGCACTTCCCTGCCGTCCTCTCCCAGGATATGCAATTCAGCATTTATCGACCGACCCACGGAACCCTTGTGCGTGAGCCAGTCTTCTGAATTTATGGCGACAAATCCATTCGCCTCGGTACCTGCATAATATTCATGCAGCACCGGTCCCCACCAGTTAATCATCTGCTCTTTTACTTCAATCGGACAGGGGGCGGCAGCGTGAATAGCAATCTGTAAACTGGAAACATCGTACTTTTCTCTTACTTCCCGCGGCAGCTTGGTCATGCGTACGAACATGGTCGGCACCCACTGACTGTGGGTTATGTGGTACTTCTCAATGCAGGCAAGTGCGGCTTCAGCATCGAAATGCTCCATGATGACACAGGTGGCACCCTCCCTCATGAATCCCATATTGAAAGCCAGTGGTGCGGAATGATACAGGGGAGCCGGTGACAGATAGACCGAATCCCCGGTTGCACCGTAGAGAAGTGCGATCAAATTTGGAGTTTCCGATTCTCCAAATCGAACATCCGTCAGTTCATGCCTTATTCCCTTCGGTCTACCCGTGGTCCCTGATGAATAGAGCATGCTGGCACCTTCTGTCTCATCATCTATGGGCGTTATCGGCATGGACGCCAGAGCAGATTCCCAGGACTCGTATCCGGCGATGGTACCATCAAGCATATAGCTCCTGGTGACACCGGGGATTTTGTCGATCAATTGTTCAACTACACTGGTTCTGGCTTTAGTGGTTATGAACACCTTCGCTTCACAGTCGTTAATAATATACTCCACTTCACTCTGTTGGAGCCGATAGCTAATTGCGGTGTAATACAGACCCGAACGCTGAGCAGCCCAGCATATTTGAAAAAATCCCGGATGATTTTCCATCATGATGGCAATGTGATCGCCACGCTGCAGACCTAGCGAACGGAATAATTGCGACCCCTGAATGGAGGCTTCATTCAATTCCTGGAAGGTTACTACCTGCCCAGATTCGGCCATGATATATGCCGGTTTTCCCGGTTTCTGGCTGGCGGTTATTCCTGGATGCATAATCCCCTCTTGAAAAAACTGCACTTGGCTGAAATACAGAAAGTACATTCTGTTAAACAATCTACAATGCCAAGCTCATCGAATAAAAACAATAGCATTGACCAGATAATTCGTATCGGCGTGCAGCATGACCAGGAACTGCTTCTGTGCCAGGTATTCCTGTCCCTGATATATGCAAGTAGTTGACTTATATTACTAACGTATTAACATTGTCGCATTGGCAGATCAGAAACGGACTTTACGATGGTGCCACATCCGGGCAGGAACAGGATGAATCGGACTCGAAGTAGTCAAACAGCCGCGGCAGAAACCTCCTTTCGTAGGCTTTCGATGCTAAAAATCTGGGGATCGACCGAATTTTAAAAAAATGATAGCAACTATATGTTGTGGTTGTGAGCTTAATAGGTCACAATATATTGAATATTTTCGGCTCAGCAAACAAATTCCAGGAATCAGATCAAGAAGGACATTTTAATGGATTCAATGCAGAAGAAACCTGCTTTGAGAGCAGTTCCACACGAGATAGCAGACATAGAATATCAGGCGACTTCACTGGACATTTGGGAAAATAAGTATTGCCTTAAGACAAAAAAAGGTGAACCGGTCGATACCGATATGGACGCCACATTCCAAAGAGTGGCGACAGCACTGGCCGAAGTTGAATCAGAAGAAGTGAGGGAACAGTGGAGCAAAGAGTTCCTGTGGGCACTAAGAAGCGGTGTCATTCCAGCAGGACGAGTCATTTCAAATGCCGGGGCGAAGGATCATAAACCGGCAACCTCAACCATCAATTGCACTGTCTCCGACACCATCCATGATTCGATGGATGATATCCTCAGAAAAAATGTAGAAGCGGGTCTCACCTTGAAAGCCGGTTGTGGCATTGGTTACGAATTCTCCACTCTTCGCCCGAAGGGTGCTTATGTCTCCGGAGCGGGAGCTTACACCTCAGGTCCGCTGTCCTTCATGGACATCTATGACAAGACCTGTTTCACCGTATCCTCGGCGGGAGGGCGACGCGGAGCCCAAATGGCAACTTTCGAAGTCGCTCATCCGGACGTTCTTGAATTCATTAAGGCGAAGCGGGAGGATGGGCGATTACGTCAATTCAACCTGTCCCTGCTTATCACCAGAGAATTTATGGAAGCCGTCAAGCAAGATGCCACCTGGCCGCTGTGCTTTCCTTTGTCTGCATCCGAAATTGAATCAGATCAAGTCGATCTCAACGATCCAGGCAGCGTTGTATGGCGAGATGGTCCTGTAAAGGAGCCATACATCGTCAACAAAGCAGGAATGATAGCGTACCGAATACACAAGAATATCAGAGCCCGCAGACTCTGGGACGTCATCATGTCGTCCACCTATGACTACGCAGAACCCGGATTTATTCTCATCGATAAGGTCAACGAGATGAATAATAACTGGTTCTGTGAAAATATCAGAGCTACCAATCCTTGCGGAGAACAACCTCTGCCACCTTATGGCAGTTGTCTTTTGGGATCCATCAATCTTTGCAGGTTCGTCAAAGACCCGTTTACAAACAAAGCCGAATTTGACTGGGAGACCTACCGAAAAGCTGTCTCCGTGTTTACCCGCATGCTGGATAATGTAGTTGAGATCAATGGCTTACCACTCGAACAGCAACAAGCGGAGATCTATCGTAAGAGACGTCATGGCATGGGGTATCTGGGCCTGGGCTCAACAATAACCATGCTGGGTATGGTTTATGGCGACAAGAATTCTGTGAAATTCACTGAGAAGGTTACCCGCGAACTTGCACTCGTGGGATGGCAAACCGGTATTGAACTGGCCAGGGAGAAAGGTCCCGCTCCAATCATGGAAGAAGATTTCACAATTACGTCAGATATGCTCAGGCTACGACCCGAAATGGTTGAAGATGGTATTCATGCAGGCGATATCGTCAAAGGTAAAGTGTTGCATGCCAGGTACAGTAGGTACATGCAGAAAATTGGCACTCTCGATCCTGACCTGATCGAGCAAATTGCTGAACAAGGCTGCCGATTTACGCACCATAGCTCTATAGCTCCAACGGGAACCATTTCACTGTCGTTAGCAAACAATGCCAGTAATGGCATTGAACCCAGCTTTGCTCATCATTATTCAAGAAATGTTATTCGAGAAGGCAAAAAGAGCAAAGAAAAAGTAGATGTCTATTCTTTCGAATTGCTGGCATACCGTTCCCTGATTAACCCGAATGCGCAACCAAACAGCGAGGATGAGAGTGAAAAGCTGCCGGACAATTTTGTAACCGCGGACAGTATCTCTCCTATAGGCCATGTAGATATTCAGGCAGCAGCGCAAAAGTGGATTGATTCATCGATCTCAAAAACTGCCAATGTTCCGACAGATTACCCTTATGAGGATTTCAAGGATATCTATATGTATGCATATGAACAGGGGTTGAAGGGCTGCACAACCTTTAGATTTAACCCGGAAGCCTTCCAGGGTGTTCTGGTTAAGGAAGAAGACTTGGAGAACACAACCTATCAATTCACCCTGGCTAATGGCGAGGTTCTGGAAGTGAATGGGAATGAAGAATTGGAGTATGACGGCGAAATACATACAGCGGCCAATCTTTTCGATGCGTTGAAAGAAGGCTACTACGGTAAATTTTGAGAATCGGTTCCCGATACAGGTAGAACTAGCAGGCTATCCTCTGACTGTCTCCTGAACCGCAAAACCTAACAAGTAAAATCAGAGCACACACTAATGGCCATAAAGATAAACGATGAGATAGTTAGCTACAACATCAAGCAGGAGGATGAAACCGAAGCGACGCCATCTACTGGACCAGGGCAGATGGATGAAAGTCTGAAGAGGCCGGAAGTATTAATGGGCTCTACATACAAAATAAAAACTCCCCTGTCAGATCATGCGCTCTATGTCACGATTAATGATGTGGTTTTCAATCAAGGTACCGAGTATGAAAATCGTAAACCCTTCGAAGTGTTTATCAACTCCAAGAATATGGAACATTTTCAGTGGGTAACTGCTCTCACTCGTGTTATTTCTGCAGTCTTCAGAAAAGGCGGTGATGTTACGTTTTTAACAGAAGAGCTAAAGCAGGTATTTGACCCCCAAGGCGGTTATTTCAAGAAAGGTGGCCGTTTTATGCCTTCATTGGTCGCGGAAATTGGTGAAGCAATCGAATCCCACTTGAAGAGCATCGGGCTTTTCGAAGAAGAGGAATTGAGTGAGCATCATCTGACTCTAATCGCTGAAAAACGTGCGGCGGCTCTGGATGATGCAGCCAATGCTGAAAATACCGCCTTCCCAGCCGGCTCTCAATTGTGCAAGAAGTGCAATGTGCAGGCCATGATGCTAATGGATGGCTGTATGACTTGCCTCAACTGCGGCGATTCCAAGTGTGGCTAATCCTCAAGGTGTAATCAGAATTCGTCACCAGTAATTCACTATGAAAGTTTACCTGGAGCAACTTCAATCCATTCTTGACACGGGTTCACGCCGGGGAGATCGAACCGGGGTCGGTACCCTCTCCTGCTTCGGCCAGCAAACCAGATACCGTATGTCGGACGGATTCCCGGCAATGACACCCAAGCGTCTGGCATGGAAACTGGTCGTTTCCGAATTGCTCTGGTTTATATCCGGCTCGAGCAACATCAATGAT
>CAZNFE010000118.1:0-7903 GCA_964571945.1 uncultured Pseudomonadales bacterium | reverse complement strand
GAACTAGCTCATGCCGCACCACCGGAAGCACCGCTTATACTCATAGGTTCCAATGTCACCCCACAGTAGCGTCGGAAGTGACAGACGACACAGCATCGAAAAATTGGGTGATGTTCGCCATTCGTGTTTAGCAATTCCGAATTAGCAGATGTTATATTGGCGTGGTATATGGCGTGGTATACGGCGTGATTGCAGGAAACGGCTCATTGATCAGCGCAATATCACATTTCCATTATTCACCTGATTCAACCAATTGACGATCAGGTTTCCAGAACCAGGGAGACCCTCAGTGACCAGATTCGATATCAAAGATAAAGTAGCCATTGTTACGGGTGGTGCCGGTGGTATTGGTACATGCATTTCGCAGGAATATGCAAAGGCAGGCGGGAAAGTTGTGCTCGCCAGCCGCAACAAAGAAAACCTCGATAAGGTAGTAGCAGGCATTACCGAAGCAGGAGGGGAAGCAATGGCGGTGGTCGTGGATATCACCAAACCAGATCAGGTTGATAACCTCATTGCAGCAACCGTCGACAGGTATGGAACTCTCGATATTATGGTCAATAATGCCGGTGGTGGATCACGCATGCAGAAAGCTGAAGATACTCCCTATGACGAATGGGTGAGACTCATCGATTTTAATCTCACCGGCACCTTTGTCTGCTGTATGGCTGCCGGTAAACAGATGATCAAACAGGGTAGCGGGAATATCATTAACATATCGTCTATTGCAGGTACCAAGGGTAACCCCGGAATGCTGCATTACTCCGCAGCCAAAGCGGGAGTCAACAGCCTGACCAACAATCTGGCGTTTATGTGGTCAGGTCACAATATCAGGGTCAACTGTATTCTTCCGGGATTCGTCGCTACACCGCTAATGAGACAATACAATGTAGTACCTCCCGATACTGATCAGGAAGGCAATCCTGTGCCACGACTGTCCTTGCCACCGGAACCCGAAGAAGTCGCACACCTGGCTCTGTTCCTGGCCGCAGATGCATCCGAAGGCATCACGGGTGAGCAAATCCCCATCAGGAGGTGGCAGCGATCAGAACGACACTGGGAATAGCAGGCAGCTACTGTTTAAAGCCACATTCTCGAGCAATTAATTGAAATCCGGTAAACTCTCTAGCACTCTGAGCTTGGTAGCAGATACGACGACCCTGGAGCAGCATCACTAGTGCCAGAAATCACAGATTCACAGTCCCCTCGAATAACTCTCAAGATCATCGGTAAGTTGATCTTAAGAACCTGGCCATATTACCGGCCTCAACTGAAACACCTGATTACGTTCCTGCTGCTGAATCTGCTGGTAGGTGCGTTAACGGGTGGCGCGAGTTACGTTGGCTACGATCTTGTCAACAATAAGATTCTGCTGGGTAAACCCCTGCAACCGCTCCAGGCGACTATATTGGGACTCAATAACAGTTATGTTGACGCCGATGGCTCCTGGGCAGCATCAAATTTAACAAAACCACCTGTAAAGAACGCTCCTGTCGAGATCGGTGATTCAGGAGCAACCCCGACAGCTACCAGGACCGGGATTACAAAACCGTTTCTGTCGGATGAACAAAGGAGAACCGTTCGAAATCGGTTGCTGGTCTGGGCTGCAGTAATTGGAGTGATGGTAATGACCTCAATTTCTGGTGTGGGCTATTACATGATCTGGGTACAACAACGCATCAATCAGCACCTCCGGGTGACGATGATGGAACGAGCGGAAAATTTGTCTTTGAAATTTCATAACCAGGCGCAAACGGGCGATGCGATTTACCGGGTCTACCTGGACAGCGCCACCATATCCAATGTCCTGATAGAACTGATTACCCGGCCTGCCCGAATGATAGCTACCATATTATTTATCTTCATTTTACTATCCTTCTTCAGTCCCTGGCTTGGCCTGTTGATTGTTATTACAGTGATACCGGTCAGCGCTTTGTTCAAGTTCTTCACTCCCAGGATACAGTACCGTTCAAGGCAGGCGCGTGAGTCCAACAGCGATCTCACATCTCGTATCCAGGGTGTTTTTTCAGCCATCAGAATCATAAAAGCCAATCGCTCCGAGCGTATGGTCATCGATCAATTCAAGCTTGATTCGGGGGTCGCACTGGATGCCGCGTTTCATCTTCGTCTTGAAAATGTACTGTTGAGCACCGCTGTGACCATCCTGACCGTGGCCGGTTTACTATCCGCAGAATATTTGATGGCTGGTTGGAGTATCGCAGGTACAGCCACTTACCTGGGTGGCGTCGTGACACTGCTTGGCTTTGCCAATTGGAATCTCGGCGCTTTTCAATCCGCTACCGGCTCTGCTTCCGAGATCACCAGACACTCCAGGGATCTGGTTAATGTATGGGCGGCAGCTCAGGATTTGTCTGTGGGTCTGGGCCGGGCTTTCTACCTGCTTGACCTGGAACCTGAAGTGACAGAGGCAGAACAGACTGTGGCTTTCCCAACACCCATTCATCGCGTCTCCTGGCAGGAAACTGTGTTTTCCTACCAATCCGGTCAGCCAGTCCTGAATGGTGTAAATCTCACCGCGAATGCCGGATCCATCACCGCGATTGTCGGTTCGACTGGCACGGGGAAGTCAACACTAATGTCTTTGCTACTCAGGCTGTACGATCCAGACTCGGGAGATATTTTCATCAATGATACCAACATCAAGACCGTCGGACTGTCGGACTTGAGATCCAATATCGCAATAGCCCTGCAACAGAATGTGCTTTTTGCAACTACCATCGCAGAAAATATTTCCTATGCAACACGTAAGGCATCACGAGCGGATATCGAATCAGCCGCTAGAATAGCTTGCGCTGACACATTTATCAAAGCGATGCCAAACGGGTATGACACGGAGTTAGGTGAGCGAGGTGGCAAGCTCTCAACTGGCCAACGGCAACGATTGTCCATCGCCCGGGCTATTCTGCGCAACACACCTATTCTCATTTTGGATGAACCTACCGCGTCACTCGATGCGCAGACCGAACATCAGGTATTGGAAAATCTGGTGGAATGGGGTACGGATCGAGTGGTATTTCTCATTACGCACAGATTATCGACAATACGTAATGCGGACCAGATAGCATTCGTCGAAGACGGCAAGGTAGTTGAATTGGGTAGTCATATCGGACTCATGAGTCGTGACAATGGTCGTTATCGCAGGTTTGTGGATGCTGAAATTAGCGGCGTAGAATCTACTGATGAAGGCGAAGCATGAGCGAAGCGGAATTTGCAGCAACCAGACCGGATCAATTGGCTTTTGACGATCGGGTTGATATCGAGACTGACATTTCCTCAGCAGCATCCTTCAAATTGCTGGGCCGGTCGCTCAGGCTATTGAAGGATGTCAAGTTACTGTTTGTTGGAAAGTTCACGTTTGCTCTCGTCTCAATGCTACCGGCTTTATTAATCCCCTGGGTAGCCAAGATCATTATCGATCAGGTACTGTTGGAGAAACCTTTTGGTACTACAGAAGTCCGTTTCCCGCCGTTTATGAACCCCTTTATTAACCTGGTTAGCGGCATGAGCCCTATGGAAATTATGGGTACAATTGTAATCATGTATGGCATTTTGCTGGTTCTATTCGGCACCAGGGGTCCTGCGGGCGGCACCCTGGTTTACTTGCCTCAAGGACAGGATTCTGCAACGCAATCTGAAATCGCGCTCAGTCAGGGTAACAGCTCGGCCGGTGGTATCTGGGGAGTTTCTGAGACAATGATCAATATTCGCCTCACACAACACATCGCCAATATGTTGCGAACCCGTTTATTTGAGCGATTAACTCATTTGCCAATGACTACATTGGACGACCACCGAATCGGTGATTCCGTATACCGTGTCATGTATGACACACCGCAGGTCTCGGCAATTTGCTATACCCTGACGATAACACCGGTGCTCACCATAGCTTTTGCGGTTATATCCTTGTACCTGATGCAATACAGCTACGGAGAAGTTGCTCCGGATTTGGTATGGCTCGCTGGTGCCCTGATTCCTCTCGCGCTTGCGGTGACCTTTCCCCTCTCCGGTATTGCACGGCGCCTTAATCAAGCCAGCCGGGCGTCCGGTACGGCAACCACCAACACCATTGAAGAGAGCATGGAGAACATTACCGCAGTACAAAGTCTCGGGGGGTCGAAACAAGAATCGGAGAAATTCGAACAGCGTAGCTCTGAGTCATTCAAACGATTTCGATTTGTCTTTCTCTTCAATCAGGTACTGTTTGTACTCGGTTTCATTTGTATGGGTTCCCTGGCTATCTATGTAACGATCCAGATCACCAATGGTATTATCGTCGGTATCATGAGCCCTGGAGACTTCGGCGTATTGATGGGATTATTCTTCTCAATCGGCGGCACGGCAGTTGCCATCGGCATGTACTGGATCAACCTGCAGAGCAATGTTGCGGCTGTACGTCGAGTGTTCTTCTTTCTGGACTATCCGGCAGAGGATAGCGACACTTCAGGCCAAATATTGAAGCCTCTTGAAAACGGCATAACATTGGAGCATGTTGATTTTTCGTATCCAAATGGCCACCAGGTACTCGCGGATGTCAACCTTGAATTCTCGTTAGGTGAGCTGGTAGCGTTGGTAGGCCCAACTGGCGCTGGAAAGACCAGCCTTGCCTATCTACTGCCAGGTTTCCTTCAACCAACATCAGGTAAGGTATTATTTGATCAGATCGATACCGCGAACGCCAATCTTGCTTCAATTCGAGATCAGGTATCCTATGTATTCCAGGAGCATATACTCTTGTCCGAGTCTATTCGGGTAAACCTCAAGTTGGCCAGGCCCGATGCCACTGATCTGGAAATGCTGGCTGCCTGTCGAACCGCTGGCGCGTTGGAATTTATTGAGACTCTGCCAGACGGACTCGATACCGTGCTTGGAAAGTCCGGTAATACACTCTCCGTCGGCCAACAGCAACGACTTTGCATCGCGCGCGGACTCATTCGGGATACCAGGGTGCTGATTCTGGACGAGCCAACGGCTGCACTCGACCCGGAAACAGAAAATGCCCTGGTAAGTGCTCTCCTTACTGAAGCTAAAGGAAAACTTGTGATTGTGATTGCCCACCGGCTTTCAACCATTCGCAAGGCAGATCGTATTGTATTCATTCAGGAAGGTAAGGTAATGGATGTCGGCAGTCACGATGAATTGATGTCAGATCCAAAAAGTGCCTACAGAACATTCGTTGAGCTGCAAAATGGGTAGCCTGAATGCACATAAACCGATCACCCGGGCAGCTGATCGGCTAACATACGAGACTGGAATGAGTATCCAGGCAAGCACAAACTACCACACTTAAAAAGAGGTCTACATATGTCTGAATATCAACTGCAAGATAAAGTCGCAATTATCACCGGTGGAGCCGGTGGCATTGGCAGGTGTATTGCGTTGGAATACGCGAAAGCAGGAGCCAATGTCATTGTCGCGGGCCGCAACAAGGCGAATCTGGACAAGGTGACAAAGGACATTGTCGACCAGGGTGGTGCCTGCTCTGCCATTGCTACTGATGTAACAATCCCGGAGCAGGTAGACCAATTAGTCGAACAGACCGTCAAACAGTTTGGCCATCTTGACATCATGGTCAACAACGCGGGCGGTGCACTTTTCGTCAAACCTGCAGAGCAACTCGCCGTTGAGGAATGGCGCGCCGGGATCGCACTCAATCTTGACAGTGTCTTCTTCTGCAGCGTTGCTGCTGGCAAGGTCATGATGAAACAAATGAACGGCAAGATAATCAACATCTCATCGGTAGCCGGTATCAAGAATTCACCCAATTTCGTTCACTACGGAGCAGCGAAGGCGGGGGTGATTAGCCTAACCAAATCTCTTGCAGACGCCTGGGCGAAGTACAATCTGAATATCAACTGTATCGCACCTGGCCTCACGGCAACTGAAGGTGTCAAGGATTGGTTACCACCTGACACAAAGCCGGATGGTACGCCCGTGCCCTTGTTACAGCTACCTTCCGGTCCCGAGCATATTGGCTACCTGGCAGTATTTCTCGGCTCATCGGCGGCAGATCGTATCACAGGCGAAATAATACCTTTGCGATCACTGGTTGGTTTTGATCGTTAAGAACAACTGGATCAACTCAAAACTCAGCACAGCCGGGAGAAACGGGCATGTCACTATTCGACCTGACAGGAAAGACAGCAATAGTAACCGGTGGTGCCGGCGGCATCGGGGTGCACATTGCGCTTGGCTACGCGAGAGCTG
Source organism: uncultured Pseudomonadales bacterium (assembly GCA_964571945.1). Lineage (GTDB taxonomy): Bacteria > Pseudomonadota > Gammaproteobacteria > Pseudomonadales > Azotimanducaceae > JASJXV01. The sequence continues at coordinate 1,678 of CAZNFE010000118.1, read as the reverse complement.
GCGCGAAAGTCGTCGTTGCCAGCAGGAATCTGGAAAACCTTGAGCGGGTCGTCGCCAGGATCGATGCAGACGGGGGTCAATCACTGGCGGTTAAGGTAGATATAACCGAGTCTGAACAAGTCGACGATATGATCGCTAAAACCGTTGACAAATTCGGCACCGTTGACGTCATCGTCAACAGTGCGGGTCGGTGGGGAAAAAGCTACCAGCCCGAAGACACGCCGCTTGATGAATGGCACAACATTGTCGACCTGAATCTGACCGGTACGTTCCTCTGCTGCCTGGCCGCAGGTAGACAGATGATCACTCAGGGTAGTGGCAAGATCATCAATGTCTCATCCACCGCAGGAACGAAAGGCAACCCCGGGCAATTGCACTACTCTGCCTCGAAAGCGGGCGTTCTCAGCCTGACCAATAATCTTGCCATGATGTGGGCAGCACACAATATCAACGTAAACTGCATAATCCCGGGACTGATTGCAACGGAAGAACTTAAAGGCTACAACATCATCCCTTCGGATACAAAACCCGACGGCACCCGGGTCTCGCCACTGGAACTGCCCCCCAAACCAGAAAACGTCGCAGACCTGGCCCTGTTCCTGGCATCAGCAGCCTCAGACTCCATAACAGGCGAGGAATTCCCGATCAGGACCTGGTTCAAATCTGACCGTTACTGGCAGCAGTAACAATCCTCCGGCATAGCAGCAGGTGTATCTGCGGAAATACCTGCTCAACAGTCGACTTTGATGACCTTTGCACAGCAGGGTTCCAATGCACTGGGTTAAGAGGGAATGATGCCTGAAACTTGCTGTTACTCTTCCTCAATCGCCAGCGGCCTGACCCAGGTAGCATCCATTTTTTCAATATTGAGCGGCACGCCCATATAAAAGCAACGATCACGTTTCAGCGTTTCGATATTGCATAATGGATAGGCAATCGGAACATTATTGCCCAACAAATTGCGGTGGGTCGGTGAATTATGTGGTTCCTCTGCCTGATAGGCACTTTCCCATTGCACACCTGGGTACCCAACCGCGAGCAGCTTGATCTTTTTGTCCCTGGCCAGATAGAGGCTGGTCTCGGACGGCAACCAGGGTTGTTCCAGTCCCCTGAACGGGCTTGTTATCATACAGATATCACCTTCTCGCACACTCTCAAAGTGCTCGGGCAGCAACGCCTGACCCCGAATAACAGCCTCATCACCCTTTGGCGGTACCGTCATGGCCCAGTTCTCCGGATCCGTCTCGATTGGCGCAAGTTCCTTGAAGTTGCACACCGCGGCTTCACCAAAGAAAGTTGAAACGGGGTATTCCCATAACCCCATCATGTCTTCCGGCAGGTGATCCCAGAGATCAATATGACCTTTACCAGCCTCGGTGTGTGCACCATGATGTCCACTATGCCGACCAATCGGCCAGAATGGATCACCGTACCTTGCACCCAGCAATGTGTATAACGTACGATCATATTCGGCCACGCCCTCTTCCAGAATCCAGGGCAACCCATAGGGATCTTTAGTACCTTCTTCGGTGGTGCCATCAAGACGGGTGATGCGAGCTTTTAATCTTGGGCTGAGTTCAACAACCCGGTGTCCTTTGAAACTAATCATAGATAGCCCATTATTATTATTGAAAGCGAAAACCCCCGGCTTTGCCGGGGAGATTATCAGTGTCCATTC
>CAZNFE010000117.1:0-7961 GCA_964571945.1 uncultured Pseudomonadales bacterium | reverse complement strand
CTTTCATCGATCATCAGCCCCATTGAGGGGCTCCTGATCGAAATACCTCCGGCTTCACCGGATGATTGTTATTCGGGGCTGAATGGGTATTCGTGTGAACAGAAAATTGACCTGGGACATTAAAGGGTTAGTTAGTTCGTATGACCAGTCCATCTGCACTCCTGGACCTCGCGATGAACGTGCAGAAAATGCTACAATGTGACACTTCTCGATACGTCAATTTTTCCGCAACATGCGAACGGTTAACCCGCGAGAAATTCCAGATAAATTAGTCGATTAGCAAGTCAAATAGGGAGAAGTTATGGGATATCAAAATATCAAAGTACCGGCAAACGGGGAGAAAATTACTGTAAACGCCGATATGTCCCTGAATATTCCCGATCATCCAATTATACCCTTTATCGAGGGGGACGGGATCGGAATAGACATTACACCACCAACCTTAAAAGTTGTGGATGCCGCGGTGGAAAAAGCCTATGGCAGTAAAAGGTCCATTGCCTGGATGGAGGTATACGCAGGGGATAAGGCGGTGGGAGTGTATGGCTCGGATGCGTGGTTACCTGAAGAAACTTTAGATGCCATGCGAGAATTTATTATCGGCATCAAAGGACCATTGACAACGCCTATCGGCGGTGGAATTCGATCGTTGAACGTTGCATTAAGGCAGATACTGGATTTGTTTCTCTGCCAGCGTCCCATTCAGTACTTCGAAGGAGTGCCAAGCCCGGTCAAGCACCCGGAACTGACAGATATGGTAATTTTCAGGGAGAATACTGAAGATATCTATGCCGGTATCGAGTGGCCTGCAGACTCAGATGAAGCAAAAAAACTGATCACTTTCCTGCAGGATGAGATGGGTGTCGCCAATATCCGCTTCCCGGATAACTGCGGCATAGGAATCAAGCCCATTTCAAAAGAAGGAAGCCAACGACTAATCCGCAAGGCGATCCAGTATGCGATTGATAATGACAAACCTTCTGTAACACTGGTCCACAAGGGCAATATCATGAAGTATACCGAGGGTGCCTTTAAAGACTGGGGGTACGAATTGGCACGGACGGAATTCGGAGCGGATTTACTGGATGGTGGTCCCTGGTGCAGTCTGAAAAATCCCAAGACCGGGAATGAGATCATCATAAAAGATGTAATAGCTGACGCCATGCTGCAGCAAATACTCACGCGACCGGCTGAATACAGCTGCATTGCCACCATGAACCTGATCGGAGATTTTATCTCGGATGCGCTCGCGGCTGAGGTAGGTGGCATTGGAATTGCTGCGGGTGCCAATATTGGTTCACCGGTAGCAATCTTTGAAGCGACTCATGGGACAGCACCAAAATATACCGGGCAGGATAAAGTCAATCCCGGATCACTCATTCTGTCTGCGGAAATGATGTTGCGTCACATGGCGTGGACCGAAGCCGCTGATATGATTCTGAATGGGATGCGTGGTGCTATTAAAGCAAAAAAAGTGACCTATGATTTTGAGCGCCTGATGGAAGGTGCCACCCTGGTTAAGTGTTCTGAGTTCGGTCAGGCGATCATTGACCATATGTAGTGTGCTGGCTGGAACAAACAGGAACCGGGTACAAAAGCCTGCTGCCATCTACAGCGGGCTTTTTTACTGTTAATTTGGCGACTCGCAGATTGGTTCTGAACAGGATATGTACTCAATCCGGGTCTTGCGGGGTGTTTGTATCGGCTTCTATCGAATCATCGTCGACACACTTGATTTGTATCGCGTGTGAGCCTTTCGGACCACCGAGCACTTCGTAACTTACTGCCTGACCGGCTTTTAGTGTTTTATAGCCATCCATGAGTATTGAAGAATAGTGTGCAAACAAATCATCACCACCTTCATCCGGCAGAATAAACCCGTAGCCTTTAGCATTATTAAACCACTTTACTCTACCCGTCGGCATGATTACATCCTTCTAGTATCCACTTATTGGATAGATCTTTAACCTGACTCACGCATACCATGGTGCTAGATCAGCTACTTTATTAGCATTTTTGGCGATTAGTCAAGTATTTGTACTCCATAGGTCCAGGGTTGATGGCCCTTCAGTCACATCGATATATAACACTGTGGTGATGCTTGATTATTCAGAATTAATCCCTACTGTATTGCTCATCAAGATTGTATTATATTGGAAAAACTTGGATCAGGTGTCTGCTGTTGCAAAAAGATGAACTGACACGGGGGTTTTCAATACTAATTTGTATCGACACCCTGAGCGTCGAGAAATACCCGGAGATCACCTCGGATGAGTAATACTCCTCATTATCTTCCATTGATGGTCAATCAGGGTGATGATCTGAATGAAGATCAGGATAGGGGGCTGGTTGAAGCGCCCGCCAGGCCCAAGCTGAAGGAACCTCCGATGTACAAGGTAGTGATGCTAAACGATGATTACACACCCATGGAATTCGTAATCCAGGTGTTACAGACTTTTTTCGGTATGAATCGTGAGAAAGCTACCCAGGTTATGCTGGCAGTTCACCAGACCGGAAAAGCTGTATGCGGCATCTTCACACGTGATGTAGCTGAAACGAAAGTTGCGCAGGTCAACCAGTGTGCGCAGGACAATATGCACCCTCTCATAGCGGATATCGAGAGTGCTGATTAGAATAATTTTTCGCGCACAGATGAATCCGAAAGTTAATAATGATAAGCAGGACGATACATGTTAAGTAGAGACCTTGAAATAACGCTGAACATGGCATTCAAAGATGCTAGAGCCAAGCGGCACGAGTATTTGACGGTAGATCATCTGCTCCTGGCATTACTGGACAACGCGGTTGCCGCCAAGGTGCTGCGCGCCTGTGGTGCGGATATGAATAAGCTGCGCAAGGATCTCGAAGAATTCGTCGATACCACCACACCGATGATTCCCAAGAACGATACCGAGCTGGAAACCAAGACTACCATGGGCTTTCAGCGCGTCTTGCAGCGGGCTGTCTTCCACGTTCAATCTTCAGGCAGAAAAGAGGTAACGGGTGCCAATGTGCTCATTGCCATATTCAGCGAGCAGGAAAGCCAGGCGGTTTATCTGCTCAAACAGCAGGGCATCGTAAGACTGGATGTGGTGAACTTCATCTCGCACGGTACTTCTAAAGTGCCTGGTTTCGAAATAGGAGATGATGACACTGAAACCATCGAATCAGGCGAGGGGAGTGATGCGGAAGAACACAAGCCAACTGCACTTGAAAGTTTTGCCAGCAATCTGAATGAACTCGCTAAAAACGGGCTCATCGATCCATTAATAGGCAGGTCGGATGAGATCGAAAGAGTGATCCAGATTTTGTCACGGCGCAGCAAAAACAACCCGCTTCTGGTAGGCGAATCAGGTGTCGGCAAAACCGCAATTGCTGAAGGTCTGGCGAAGATGATTGTTGATGGTACGGTGCCGGAAGTGATTGCTGAGAGTAAGGTATTTGCCCTGGATCTGGGTGCCCTTGTTGCGGGGACGAAATACCGTGGCGATTTTGAGAAAAGGCTCAAGGCATTGTTAGCTGAGTTAAAAACGCAGGACCATGCGATTTTATTCATCGATGAAATTCACACGATCATCGGCGCTGGCGCAGCATCTGGGGGTACCATGGATGCAAGCAATTTGTTGAAACCGCTGTTAGCTTCTGGCGAAGTACGTTGCATGGGTTCAACCACCTATGCCGAATATCGGGGGGTTTTTGACAAGGATAGGGCTCTGTCCCGAAGATTTCAAAAAATCGACATTGTGGAGCCTGATGTAGAGGACACTTACAAAATACTGAAGGGGCTGAAATCGCGGTTTGAGGAATATCATAATCTTAAATATACAGACCGATCACTCAAGGTAGCAGCGGAACTGGCAAGTCGTTATATCAACGACCGTTTCATGCCGGACAAAGCCATTGATGTAATCGATGAGGCGGGTGCATATCAGCAATTGCAGCCATCCGGTAAACGCAAAAAGAAGATAGGCACCAGCGACGTAGAAAAGGTCGTCGCCAGGATTGCCCGAATTCCACCATCGAGCGTTTCATCTTCGGACAGGGAAGCGCTGAAGAATCTTGATAAGAATCTCAAGATGGTAATTTTCGGACAGGATCCCGCTATCAATACGTTATCCAGTGCAATTAAGCTGTCTCGGGCAGGTCTGAAAGAAGAAGGTAAGCCGATCGGTTCCTTCCTTTTTTCCGGGCCAACTGGTGTTGGCAAAACTGAAGTTTGTAAACAATTAGCGAAAATTATGGGGCTCGAGTTAATCCGTTTTGATATGTCTGAGTATATGGAGCGACACACAGTCTCGCGACTAATTGGTGCACCCCCCGGATATATTGGTTATGACCAGGGTGGATTGCTAACTGAAGCGATTACGAAACATCCACACAGTGTGCTGTTATTAGACGAAGTTGAGAAAGCTCATCCGGAAGTGTTCAATCTGTTGTTACAGGTAATGGACCATGGCACTCTAACCGATAATAACGGCCGCAAGGCAGATTTTCGTAATGTCATTCTGATTATGACAACCAATGCCGGAGCTCAGGAAATGAGCCGATCTTCAATCGGTTTTAGTCAACAGGACCATTCAACTGATGGCATGGAAATTCTGAAAAAGATGTTCACTCCTGAATTTCGAAACAGGCTGGATGCAATTATCCAGTTCGATGCACTGGATAAAGAAGTAATCAAAACTGTTGTTGACAAATTTCTGGTGGAAATCCAGGTGCAACTGGATGACAAGAAAGTCACTCTCGTAGTAGATGATCTGGCAAGAGAGTGGTTGGCTGAAAATGGCTACGATAAAAATATGGGTGCACGTCCCATGCAAAGATTGATTCAGAATAAAGTCAAGAAAGAATTGGCTGAAGATATACTCTTTGGACTTCTTTCAACCAATGGGGGAACGGTACATGTCACAGTTAAAGATGATGAACTTGTGCTAGAGATTGAAGACCCCAGTGAAATAGCAGTGTTAACCGACAGCTGACGGTTTATTCTCTGAACGTAATTCTACCTTTGCTCAGGTCGTAGGGTGTCAATTCCACCTGCACATGATCACCGGTCAAAATTTTTATATAGTTCTTTCTCATTTTACCGGATATGTGCGCAGTTACTATGTGACCATTCTCCAATTCAACTTTAAACATGGTATTGGGCAGAGTATCGATAACGGTACCGGCCATCTGAATCTGATCTTCTTTTGCCATTTATTTCTCAATGAGTTTACATGGGTTTAAACCGCGTGCATTGTGCCTCAAATGTGTATTCAAGGCAAAACAAAAACCAGATAGGCTTTCGCCCCGCGAACCATTCAGTATCCCGGTGCTCAGCCAGGCTCACCGGTGAACGCAACCCAGTGATCCTTGAGAAACAATTCGAGTGGTTTATATTCGATTTTGTAATTCATTTTGCCCGACTGCCTGATCCAGTATCCCAAATACACATATCGCAAACCTAAACGCCTGGCCTCTTCGATCTGCCAGAGGATAGCAAACACACCCAGACTTCGTTTCTGCAGGTCGGGATCGAAAAAGGTGTAGATAGATGACAGACCATCCAGCAGTCTATCCACGACAGCCACGGCAACCAGGCAATCCTCAAGTCGGAACTCATAGAAAATGGTCTCTTTTCTGCTCTCCACCAGGAAACTCTTGAATTGTTCGACTGCGGGAGGATACATATCACCATCAGCATGGCGCCGTGAGATGTATTGAGCGTACAGATTGTATATTTCATCTGTAAACACCGGATCAGTCTCTTGCACCAGCAATTCCTGGTTACTCCGCCAGGCTCTTAACTGAGAGCGCCTCATAGCGAAATTGTTGACTGGAATTCTGACCGGGATACAGGCTGAACAGGTTTGGCAGTGAGGCCTGTAAACATGATTGCCGCTGCGACGAAATCCGAATTCCGATAGAGCCGAATAAGTGGAGATATCTATTTTTGCAGCCGGGTCAACAAAAAGCGTAACGGCTTCCAGGTTCTCAATGTAGCTGCATGGATGCGGGGGAGTAGCAAAGAACTTCAGTTCTGACAGCGATGTCAATTTTTCATGCTCCGATAAGCAGTTAGCTCTGGGTGCGCGACAGAATTCCTGGTTGAATTCAGCTCGGTTTATATTGCCATGTCAAGTTCCAGTTCCCATCCATCGAAGATTCCGATACATTTTCCGATACATAGGTGTCCAGATACTGCTGAAATTGAATTCTGGGGATGCATTGTGCCCCAAGGCTATCCATATGTTCACTCTGTACCTGACAATCGATGAGTTTATAGTCCCATTCGAGCAACTGTCCGGCCAGGTAAACCAGGGCAACTTTAGACGCATTGGACATTACACTAAACATTGATTCACCAAAAAAAAGCTGACCGAGAGCGACCCCATATAATCCGCCAACCAGCCTGTCATCAAACCAGACTTCCACTGAATGTGCCAGTCCCAGATGATGCAAGCCTGCATAGGCCACCTGCATGTCTGGTGTAATCCAGGTACCATCGGTGTAGTTGCGCGTCCCTGCACAAGCCGCAATTACTCGCTCGAAAGCACAATCCATCGAAACAGTGAAGCCCCCGTTGCGCAGGTTTTTATGCAGCGACCGACTTATTCTGACCTGCTCAGGATAGATGACCGATCGTGGATCAGGTGACCACCACAAAATTGGCTGCCCTTCTTCGTACCAGGGAAATATACCGTGACGGTAGGCGAGAATGAGGCGTTCGCTGGACAAGTCACCACCAGCGGCCAGCAATCCATTCGGTTCGCGCAACGCTGACGCAACGGGTGGGAACTGAATTTCGCCAGGTTCAAGCCAGATTATGTTTGCCACGGCTGAATGTTAATGGAGATTCAATGAATCCAGGTATTTCTCTGCATCGAGCGATGCCATGCACCCGAATCCTGCGGAGGTTACCGCCTGCCGGTACACTTGATCAGCAACATCACCAGCGGCAAAGACACCTGGAACGCTGGTCTGGGTCGCATTACCGGATAATCCGCTGTTTATTTTTATGTAGCCGTTATCCATTTCCAGTTGCCCTTCAAATATGCTCGTGTTGGGTATGTGGCCAATTGCGATGAATACACCCTGTAATGAAACTTCACTGGTATCGCTGGTCTTGACATTTTTGAGTCGGATACCGGTTACACCCATTTCCTCTCCGAGGACTTCATCCAGTACGCTGTCCCAACAAACGGTGATATTCTCTTTTTGCAATACGCGATCCTGCAGGTATTTCTCACCACGAAACTGGTCCCTGCGATGCACAAGTAAAACTTCTGCAGCAATATTCGATAGATAAAGCGCTTCCTCGAGTGCCACGCTGCCTCCGCCAATAACAGCAACTTTCTGCTTCTTGTAAAAGAAACCGTCACAGGTAGCACAGGCACTCACGCCTTTGCCTTTGAATTGTTCCTCCGACTTTAAGCCCAGATAGCGTGCCGAGGCACCCGTGGCGATAATGAGCGCATCACATGAGTAACTGCTGCTATCGCCCTGTAGTTGAAATGGCCGCTGGCTCAAATCGGCGGTTGTGATTAGATCAAACAGGATTTTTGTATCAAACCGCTCAGCATGTGCCTGCATGTCCTGCATGAGTGCTGGTCCTTGCAATCCTTCCGGAGCAGCCGGCCAATTGTCAACATCTGTGGTGGTCGTCAACTGTCCACCGGTCTCCAATCCACTGATCACCACCGGATTCAAGTTGGCACGCGCAGCATATATCGCTGCAGTCAAACCAGCAGGTCCTGAACCAAGAATAAGCAGGGGGCAATGTAATGTTTCAGTCATATAAGTCGATGTTCCTGGGCTTTTCCGGTCTGATAAAACTAGCCTATATGATACCCCAAACGGTCCCCCGATGGTCAGCACTTCCAGAGATTTGTTGGCTGCGTGCAGGGCTTTCATCACTGCGAGCTGCTCAGTTGAATGCTGTCCTGATGCAAGTACCTTTCAGATGTGAGTTAATATGAAAT
>CAZNFE010000116.1:5303-7968 GCA_964571945.1 uncultured Pseudomonadales bacterium | reverse complement strand
AAACGACATGTGCCAACTTTGATTTCGGAGTTTCTAACACCAAAACCGGACTTTCCGGACATGAACTAATTAGCTCAATCCCGTCCCCGCAAAAATGTTCAGGAACGGACTGCCTAAACAGGCTTGCTATAGCGTCCATTGAATGATGCTGCATCATTCGTCCCGACTGCTCTGACTACTCGAATTATATCGCGTGCTTTACTTCCCGCAATTGCTGGTATGTTACCCTCAACAGGGCGCTAATGTAACTTCTTAGTAGAGAACCCGGTGAATTCACTCCGTCAGCAAGCATCTCACCGCATTCTCAGGCGCCCTCAGGCGCCGGTTACTTGAGCCTGAACTCTTCAAATGCCTGCAAACACGCAATATCAGCCAAAACCCATGTCTTACATGGTATCCTCCGTTACTCTTACAGGGCTGTTATAGTGGCCCCGACCAGTTTTCGTTAATTACCGCTTACTGCGATACTCCGAGTGCGAAAGAAACCACAATGAAAACCAGAATAAAATGGATCGACGGGGTAATGTTCCTCGGCGAGACCGAAAGCAATCATGCCATTGTAATGGATGGTCCAAAGGACAGCGGCGGCCGAAACATGGGTCCACGTCCCATGGAGATGATACTGACTGGATTGGGTGGATGCACCTCATTCGACGTCATCAATATACTTACAAAGGCTAGACAGCAGGTGTCCGATTGCGTCACAGAGATTACCGCAGAAAGGTCAAGCGAGATCCCCGCGGTGTTCACCGATATTCATATTCACTTCATCATAAAAGGCATCGATCTTAGGGAATCTCAGGTAAAAAAAGCGATCAGCCTTTCTGCTGAAAAATATTGCTCCGCCTCTATCATGCTGGGGAGAGGTGGCGTGAATATTAGCCATGACTACGAGATTTTGGAGGATGAAGATCAATAAATTCCCTGGTCAATCTTTCAACCTGACAAAATCTCTCGGCTTTAATGCCTACCAGGTGCTCGCTTCGAATTCCGAAGCCGGATTACGGGATGCTGCAACGTATCTTAATCAGAAATACGACACTTCGTTTCTGATCGACTTACTCGAACAATCAGCAAGTCTGATTGGCACAAAAATTCTCAGCCTGTCAACTGAAACCTATGATCCAGTCGGTGCCAGCGTCGCAATACTGTTAGCCAATGACGGACATCCTGGCGATGCACAGCAATCATCGAAGGTCTTACTTGGTCACCTGGATAAAAGTCATATCACCGTCCACACCTATCCGCAGCTACATCCAGAAACGGGACTCTGCAGCCTGCGACTTGATTTGGACCTGGCAACATGCGGCACAATTTCACCGCTGGAATCCCTGCCACAATTATTCTCGAAAATTGTCTGTGATGTCGTGACCATCGATTTTCGCATTCGTGGCTATCGATTATCTGCAGCGAAGCAGCTGGATTTTGGTTCCGGGGGGACACGACCCATTTTGGATTACCTGCCGCCTGGTTACGCAAAAAATTATCATGTCCATACGATCAACGAGCCGAAGATACGGTTTTTTCATACCCGGTTGTTGAGAAAACAGATTGACCTCAACAATCACATCATGCCACTCGATGAACCGGCAGATGGAGCCAGCCTGAAGAACCTGAAGCAGCATCTCGAACTGCTATATCATGGTTGATCAAGGCGCTACAGCAGCAAACTGGGTCTAGATTCGATAGGTGGTTAGTGTCATCAGGCGTGAAACAACGCGCATAAGCCCCTTCCACCCAGGGGTAAATTCCAGAGCTCCCGCCTCCCGGGCACTCGTGGCATGTTTTCGTTCGTCAATTTTCATCTGCGACAGAATCACGCGACCTTCTAAGTCCGTTTCAGGTAATCTGTTCATATAATCATCCAGATGTTCGCAGACCAGATCTTCAGTTGCTGCAAGAAATCCCAGATTGAACTTGTCCCCTATATAGCCTGCAGCAGCCCCGGTGCTGAATGAAGCCATATACCAGACAGGATTGAGAAAACTCACATGGCCGTCAAGTTCCCTGATTCGTGCCTCACACCATGCCAGGTGATCTATTTCTTCCCTGGATGCCTTGTTCATTACCTGCTCCAGTTCAGCAGACCTGGCCGTTAGTGCCTGACCCTGGTACAGCGCCTGGGCACAAACCTCGCCACTATGATTCACACGCATGAGCCTGACGGAGTCTGCAGATTCATGATCAGACAAGATTGATTTCTTAACGCCTTCTGCAGGAGATCGACGCGTATTGGTATTGGTCCCGCCAACGATGCTCTTTAGTGCCAGATCGACCTGCACGATAAACTTGTCCACGATGGATAGCGACGTTCCCATTTGCTGATTACCCTAATCTATCTGCCAACTGTCTTCCGCCAAGCAGATGCAGATGAATATGAAATACGGCCTGATCACCCTGGTAGATGATTTCTGAAGGCACGTCGCCTGCCACGATCTGGCAAAGTAGACAGTCCATTTCCGAATCCGGCGCTCAGCAGATTCAGTCACTAAATCTTGAGTATGCAGAGAGTATAGTACAGATGGTCGCTGTTCGGTTCAAACATGCTCGGGTTGCAGAACAAGGAAGTACTGATACCAATGTTCTACCTAATACGTTAGAGCTACACTGAGATTGTCGCTACAGATTCTTAGCAGGCGTTCTAGCGTAATAGGACACATTCTCC
>CAZNFE010000116.1:0-5203 GCA_964571945.1 uncultured Pseudomonadales bacterium | reverse complement strand
AGATTGTCGCTACAGATTCTTAGCAGGCGTTCTAGCGTAATAGGACACATTCTCCCGCTGCAGTGTAGATACTACCTTCTCGTTTTCATCCTGATCTGGATACGGCCCCAGAATGACGGAGTATCGGATACCATTTCCATTCGCCCGTTTATCTATATGGGCATACAGACCGAAGCGCGTCAAATCCTGTTGAATTTGTTCAGCACTACTCAATTTGGTATAGACGCCAAGCTGGTATACCAACAGTTCACTATCCTGAACTTCGTCAATTTGTGACTGCGCAGAATCCGCTGACGCTTCTGTTGTTGCAGTCGGCTTCCTGGATATATTGTCTGTCCCTTCATCCACTTTCAGCATGGCAGTCACGGGTTGAATACCCGTTTCTCCGCTGGTTTCCGGTTTCACGGCTTTACCGGCTACCGCATCTCCTGAATCATTGAACTCAGGCAGCGCAGGTTTTTCCGTGCTATCGGTAACATCCAGGCTACTTCTACCTGGCATCATGATCCACACCAGAAGCACGGCAAGTACCAATCCCAAAGGAATCAGATATCGGTCAGATAACAGATTTCCACGAACCACATCCGGTGAAACTTCATTCATCTCGCTATCTAACTGTGAGTGCGTATGCGACTCTGCATCGGATGAAGCAGCCACCATGGAGAGAATCGGGATATCCTTTTTATTTTTTTCGGTAGCATAATTAATTGCGTCCGATGAGGGGATGTGCTGATTCATCACGTGCGTATCAGCCATCGCGTCTGTTTGTCCCTGCTCCCGCCCCTGGTCCCGCCAGCCTGCAGTATCGTCTAAAGGTATTTCAGTATCGCTCCCTTCATGGGAGATGGCATCAGGTGCTGCAACCAGAATTGCTGTAATATTATCCTTACCGCCCTCAGCCAGCGCCTTGTCTATCAGGTTGTCAACTGCTTGCTGCTCTGAGGTCGCTTCTTGCAGTATTTTTTCGATATCTTCATCCGCAACACAATCAGACAGTCCATCGCTGCAGAGCAAAATCTTCTGGTTCCGCTTCCATTTCTCGCTGATGCTCTCAGCTCTGACAATATCAAGCTCCTGAACGCCTAAAGCTCTTGTGATCGCACTCTTGCGAGGATCTTCGGCTGCCTCTTCACGACTCAATTCACCTTGATCGACCAGCGTCTGTACCAGCGAATGATCATGCGTGAGCTGTGACAAGGCACCATCAAACATGTAGGCACGACTGTCCCCTACCCAGAAAATATTGTACAAACTTGCCTGGGAATACAGCAGTACCACGGTTGTGCCCATATTGGTGCCACTACCTTCAGCCTCTGCATATTCCTTGATTCTCTTGTGGGAAATTTCGATAGCCTGATGAATACCATGGCCTTCTTTCAGCATCGTCGTAATCGTATAGACAGTAATGGCACTGGCAACCTCACCGAACCCCAATCCGCCCATCCCATCAGCCACAATCCAGAGATTGGACCGCTCATCAACGACGAAACTATCTTCGTTGTTTTCTCGTTGGTTGCCTATGTTCGTTGCCGCGCCAAATGCGTGCAAATGGAAACTCCTTACGAAGCAAGTGATTGCCACTCAATCAACAGACAATTTTCTGCCTATGTTGGTATGTTATGCCATCCGAGCGGTTAAATTCAATCTGCGGCTACCCGAAGCAGTCAAAAAAACAGCCCGCCATATTAATATCCTCTTTAAGCTGCCAGGGGGCTGGAATTTAATTGCGTCTCGCTATATTCTTTGCCTTCTACTAACCTGTTACTGAAACTTTTTCAGATTGAAATATGGCTAGAGAACATGTTGAAGTCGCCGTAATGTTTGCCGATGTGGCTGGCAGCACCTCACTATATGATACGTTGGGTGACGATGTCGCTAACAGAGTTATCGGCAAAGCGGTTGATATCATGAAAAAGCTGACGGAAATGCACGGTGGTCATGTAATCAAGACTATCGGCGACGAAGTCATGTCAAGATTTCAGACAGCAGATGACTGCGTCAATGCTGCCAGGGATATACAAGAGGAGCTGAATGCCGGTATTGAGGGTGAGGATGCACACATCGCAATCCGGGTCGGGCTACACTTTGGTCCGGCAATTCTCATGGATGATGGTGATGTGTTTGGGGATGCGGTCAATGTAGCTGCCAGGATGGCAGGGATCGCAAAGGCAGACCAGATCATCACCACAGAAGATACTGTAAAAGTATTGTCACCGAATCTGCAGGATTCCACCCGTCAATTTGACAAAACCACAGTCAGAGGGAAAGCCGAAGAAATTATTGTGCATCAGGTAATATGGGAGAATGAAGATTTAACGCGCATTGAAATCCCTCTATCCGCTACAGAGCAGAAGACTCAATATCTTTGTATGCATTTCAAGGGAGAAGAAACCAGGATAGGATCCGATGATTCGAGGACATTTACCATCGGACGCGGAGTGCAAAGCGATTTGTGCGTTAACGCACGATTAGCATCCAGAGCACATGCGACCATTCAGTTCGTCCGCGGCAAATTTTTACTCAGCGATCAAAGCTCCAATGGCACTTTTGTCAGGACTGATGACGGCGAAAGCATCTACCTTCGAAGACAGGAACTGATGCTCTGGGGAACCGGTAACATAAGCCTCGGTGAAGAAGTCTCGGACAGTAATCCGGACCTGATTCGATTTGAGTGCCCCTGATTTCAGCATGAAATTCTTACACCATGCTCTTTTTAGCTGTCTTTAATTGGTTGCACAAATCCAGGCCGGTAACTGATGAACAAAAAGGACACTAAATCATCATCAGAGCTTGAATCAGACACTTCAGGCAGCACTGACTCACCCAACTCTTCTGTTTCCGCGGATGATGAGACCGTCATTCTTGGCAATAATGACGCCGCCAACCGAATTCTTCCACCATCACAACAAAACGATTCACCGTCCATAACAGAGTCAGACGGCGTAATATCATCTGATTCAAAAGCCTCCGGCGCAGAAACACCTGACGATCCCGAGCGGGTAAATGATAGCGCTGATCCGGAAGATGCAACTGTGCTGAGAGATGCCCCCTCCGAAGAAGATGCGACGCTGTTGCGGGAATCCCCACCGGAAGATGATGCGACCATTATCAATTCAGATATTGACGAAGATGCGACCATACTGGGTGACGATCAGCAGGTGAGGGATTCTACCTATATTGCAGCAGTGGGCACAGAAACCAGTACCGGTAGGAGCTCTACCGATGCAGGCAGGCTTTTGAAGAACCGCTTTGTATTGGAACAGAAGATCGGCAGCGGCGGTATGGCTGACGTCTACAAAGCACTGGATTTGAGGCAGCAAGAAGCCAATGCCAGAGATCCATATGTTGCGATCAAGATTCTGAAAGAGGATTTTGCCAAACACCCGGATGCATTCATCTCGCTGCAACGAGAAGCTTCGAAAACCCGGGGCATGCCTCACAAGAATATCATGGCGGTTTATGATTTTGATGTAGAGAAAGAAACCGTCTATATGGCAATGGAACTGCTGACAGGTGAACCACTTGACGATTACCTTAAAAAACACCCGGAGGGTCTGGAACCGGAAATCGCCTGGAGCCTGACCCACGATATTTGTGAAGGCCTCATCATGGCACATAGCAAGAATATCGTTCATTCAGATTTCAAACCGGGCAATATCTATTTTACTGAAGAGAAAGTCGCCAAGATTCTGGATTTCGGTATCGCTCGGGCTGCAGAAAATCCAGGAGAGTCATCAGGTGAGGGAGATCACACGGTTTTCGATGCAGGTTCCCTTGGCGCTCTGACACCGACCTATGCCAGCTATGAAATGTTAACTGGTCAGATACCCACCAAGTCTGATGACGTCTATGCCGCCGCACTCGTTGCCTATGAGATGTTCACCGGAAAACACCCATACGGCCGAACACCTGCTGATAAAGTGTTGGAAAGAGGGCTGGAAGCCGAACGCATTCCGTTCATGAAACGCAGGCACTGGAAAGCCTTGCAGAAAGCCATGGCGATCAAGAATGAGGATCGCACCCAGACCATGGAAGAATTTATGGCTGGGATGTTCAGTGAGGACATTCCAGTGGTTCGCTATGCCATCATCGGAGTCTTTGCTGCAGCGATCATCGGCTATGGCGCTTACACCCAGATTACGGGTGGATCGGCAAAGGATCCTGAACTGGTGCGCGCCCAACAGGCGCTGCAGATTCGCAAAACGGATTTCATCAAACTATTGACCGATCCTGTTTTTACCGAGCAGTGGGAAACGTCTATCAAAGATGGGCTGGATGAGATTAATCGCCAGAATACGACTCTGGTTGAGACCTACTCGGAGACGCCCGATCCCGATTTGTCGACCTATAAGAATCGTGTGCAAGACCTTTATTTGAAGAGAGTTCAGGGACTACGCCAGCAATATGAGCAGGAAATAGATCAGCCAGGCGGAGATCGGGATCCAAATAATTTACTCACCGCCGCAGAGGCTTACCTCAAGACTGTGCATGCAAGGTATGATTTCAACGCGCAAGACACAATAGCCCAGGAAGCTTCACTCAAACTCGCACTTCGAACCCGGGAAAGTTCACGGAAAGCTTATCAGGAGAAGGTGGACCGAGAAGCAGCCACGGCACAGGCCGATGAACGAGCCAAGCAAGCGGAAGCGAGAAGAATAGCTGAGCAACAGCGCCAGGAACAGGAATTTAACGATCGAAAAGCCGCTCTGAAAGATCAAATGAGATGCAAGAAGACTTTCAAGGACGTGCAAGGTATGACCGCGAGCATCGAGTTTCTGCGAACCAATCATGCTGCACGCTTTGAGCCAGAAAAAGCATCTATTCTTGAGTCAATGAAGACTTGCATCACCAAAAACCGAATTCATAATCCAAAGATAGCCAAGAAGTCCAAGGCCGCAGTGTTGGCGATATTTCCGGGTGAAAAGGCCATATCATCGATCAAGATCCAGGCCAGAGACCCCTGCGCAAGCAGAAGTCTGGTAGGGCGAGGCTTGCGCAACAAGAAATGCCGGGATCAGCTGCAATCGGGTGGCAAGGGACCGGAGTTAGTCGTAGTTCCTAAAAGTAAAACCTTTGTTAAGTTTGCAATCGGCAGAACCGAGTTGAAAATTGGTGAGTACAATGCATTTTGTACACAATCAGGATGCCAGCTCCTGACCGGCTCGAACAGCCTCCCCGTGACAAATATTACCGTGGACCAGGC
>CAZNFE010000115.1:0-7989 GCA_964571945.1 uncultured Pseudomonadales bacterium | reverse complement strand
TGCGTCTGGGCATTAGCTAACAATTAACCAGATAACGATAACAATTACTATTACTGCTATCACTTTCATGCTTGGATTAAGTCCTTTGGTATTTCTATCCCATTCGGCTTGGAGGTCACTCATTGTTTTTCTGTTCCTCACGCATATAATAATGGCACATGGCCCAACCTGCTAAAGTTCCTAAGAAGAATACAAATAATGCGAATAAAGTCAGGCCTCCGTGCATGCCATAAGTGCGATAAATGAAGCCATCAGCTTGCGCTGGGCTTCGAGCAGTTGCTGATTATCCAGCGCAACCGCAGCCTGGGATGCCAGTGCTTCTATCAGGGGCTGAATTTCCTCTGAAAACCGGATCACTCTGCCGGTTGCCGGATCCTGGGCATTGAGCAGTTGCAGCACTCCTATCACCATTCCCTCGTGATTCATCAGTGGCACCGTCAGGAATGATCGGGATCGGTATCGGGTGCTTTTATCGAATTCTATGGTGCCGGAAAAATCAAAGCGTCTGGTTCTGTAGGCATCGGCAATATTAATGGTGGTGCGTTTCAGCGCAGCATGGCTGGCAACCTGCATCAGGTTGGGTTCGCCGTTTTCCAGGTACAACTGCACTGGTGGAAGATCAATCTCGATTCCCGTGGTTCCGCCACGGGCGATGCCCAGCGATTCAGTGCGCATGATCTCGAAGTGGAGCGCATTGTCCTTCAGGATATACAGAGTCCCGCCATCGGCATTACTCATGTCCTTGGCTTCCAGCAGGATGTGCTCCATCAACCGATTACCGTCACGCTCCGCAGACAGGGCAACCCCGATATCGATCAGCCGCCGGAATGAACCATTCAAATCATTTGTTTCTTGCATGTGTACCTCTCACCCGATGGACATTGCTATTTTGCGATATATTGTCCTCGGAGGGTATAGCTGGATGTAACAAGAGTCACATTATCCGCTGCCTGACCTCAGGGGATCATTATTTTCGCTACACATCACCACTCAAATGAAGGGATCAGGTGCCATCCGGGCAGATTTAACACGCCCCGGATCCTTACTGCTCAATCATACAAACCATCAATTATAAACATTATATATCAAAGACTTATATTGTATATCTAATGTAGATTATTGAAATTGAAATAGCGTCTCCTTGGCAGAGGACTGTTATTACTGCTCCTTTGAGCTGACAGATCACCAGCACAGGCATTGTAATCCGGAACAGCCTCATTCCACTGCTGCTGGATGCGAAATGATGCCGGATTCTGCTATCCTCCCGGTATCCTTTTGTTCATCTAATCAGAGCACCCGTTATGGCAGTAAAAATACCCTTCAATTTTTCGCTGGATTTCGAATATGGTCGCATGGATCAACTGACTCCGAATATCCGTCGTGTGATCGCGAATAACCCTGGTTCATTCTCCTTTCTCGGTACGGGCACTTATATCATTGGTACCGGTGAAGTTGCCGTGATTGACCCGGGACCACTGCTGGATGATCATATTAGAGCCATCCTGGATGGTCTTGGCGATGAGAAAGTCAGCCATATACTGATCACCCATACGCACATGGATCACTCACCTGCGGCAAAGATCCTGAAAGCCAGAACTGGAGCACCAACCTACGGATTCGGACCCCATGGAGCCGGTAAAAAAAAGGCGAGTGTCCAGGCAGATGGTGCTGATATGGATTTCATACCCGATGTACTGGTCAAGCACGGTGATGTGATCCAGGGGAAGGGCTGGACAATTGAGTGCGTGTACACGCCAGGCCACACCTCCAACCACATGTGCTTTCAGCTATGCGAAGAAAAGGCTCTATTTTCCGGTGATCACGTGATGGGCTGGTCAACCAGCATCATCTCACCGCCCGATGGGGATATGACTGCTTATATGGATAGCCTGCAATTGTTACTGGACAGGGACGACAAGATTTACTGGCCGACCCACGGGACCAGCATCTCTGATCCGAAAGCCTACGTGCAAACTTTTATTGCACACCGGCTGGAACGGGAAACCCAGATTATTGAAGCGCTCAATACCGGGTACGAGACCATCACCGAGATGGTGCCGGGCATGTACGTAGATCTGGATAAGAATATGTATCCGGCTGCTGCCAGATCAGTATTTGCAGCCATTATCCGACTAGTCGACACAGGTAAGGTAACCTGCCAGGGAGAACCCACGCTGGAGAGTCGGTATCGATTAGCATAAGGGAAGGGAATTGCCATTTATGCTTTGATCAGAGTGGACCACAGGTTATCTGTTCCGGCCGCACAAAGCATCTTACCTGCCCTCTCCCGCCAATGGGATTCTGAACCATATTCATCCCGCCAGGCCCACAATCTTCGCGTGCGATGATGCAGGTTGTGTTCATGGGTGAAGCCCATGGCACCATGCACCTGGTGAGCTATCTCCGAGCTAATTCCCGCTGCTTCACCAATCCTTGCTTTGGCCACCGCGATTTCCATGCTGGCAGGACCTTGCTGATATGCTTCAACCGCATGATCTGCAGCGATACTGGCTGCTGCTACCTGGCCCGCCAATCGGGCCATTTGCTGCTGTACGGCCTGAAATTTGGCGATCGGTCGTCCAAACTGCTGTCGATCCTGCACATACTGCACACACAGATCCAGAATAGAATCCAGTGCCCCTGCCATCATCACCGATCGGGTTAGTGCGCCCAACTCGAACAAGCGCTCCATATTCCATGCATCGGGTAACAACGTGATCTGATCTGCATCCAGTTCAATTCCGTTGCACTCGAGTCGATATCGAGGTTCACCGGCTATATTGTTGGCCGATTCCAGCACGCACTGATCTGGCTGCAGCCGAATTAATCGCTCGTCATTCGGTTCGCCTGCCAGCAACAGGATACTGACAGACTCTCCAGCCCAGGGCACGTTAGATGCATTTCCCGAAAGTAAAACACTTCCTTCCGACCGGGTCAGGTGCAGGTTGCCAGGATCACTTACCACCGTGAGGGGTCCAGTGGGCACGTTTTGTCCCGTAATTTCCAGCAGCTTCGCCGCCATCAGGGTTTCCGCTAATGGCAACGGTGCCCCGAACCGAGCAGCCTGTCTAACAACCGCCAGCGCATCAGCCACTTGCCCGCCTGATCCTCCCGCGGCCTCGCTGACACCACTTAACGTCAGTCCTGACTCCGCCAGCGTCTGCCAAAGCGTTGCTGGCCACAAACCTTGTTCACTGCTGTCCACAACTTCCCTGGTACACAGATCAGTCATGATTCGATCGGTAGTCTCAATTATCAATTGCCGTATCTGGTTCATCTCAGTCCCAATCCCCTGGCAATTACACCTCTTAAGATCTCGCGCGTTCCGCCTCTGAGGGTGAAGGAAGGTGCGTCAAGAATGCACTGTTGCAACGTGACAAGGAGTTGGGCGGGTGCATGTGCCGGTATCATAAGACGTACCATTTCCACGACTTCTTTTTCAAAGTTTGTGCCCAGATCCTTCACCAGCGCGGCTTCCACATTGGGAGTTTTACCTGCCTCCAGCATGCCGGCGACCGAAATGGACATCTGTCGCAACGTTACCAGGTGAGAACCGATCCGACCGATCAGTTCAGCTTCACGAGGACCGGGATCAGGACCCACCGCACGGACAAATTCCACAAACACACGGAATGAACTCAGAAACCGTTCCGGACCGCTGCGTTCGTATCCCAGTTCACTCATGACCTGCTCCCAGCCATCGCCGGGTGTACCAATCACCTGATCGTCAGCAACAAACAGATCGTCAAAAACGACCTGGTTGAATCCATGATGGCCGGATAGATCCCTGATCGCAGACACCTGCACATGCGGGTCTTTGAGATCTATGATCAGCTGGCTCATACCAGCATGCCGGTTTTCATTTCGTGGCGACGTGCGCACCAGCGCGATCAGATAGTGGTTATTGTGCGCACCACTGGTCCATATTTTTGTGCCATTAACCAGCCAGCCCCCGTCTACCTTGGCAGCACTGGTCCTGATAGACGCAAGATCTGAGCCAGCGTCCGGTTCGCTCATGCCGATGGAAAAGAAGCTTTCCCCTTTCGCTATTCCGGGCAGGTACTTCCGGCATTGTTGGTCCGTCCCAAATCTGAGCAGCAGCGGACCACTCTGACGATCGGCAATCCAGTGAGCAGCAACGGGTGCACCGGCAGCCAGCAATTCTTCTGTCACAACATATCGCTCCAGAAAAGAGCGATCCCGGCCACCATAGACTTTTGGCCAGGTCATGCCTATCCAGCCTTTGCTCCCCAGTTTTCGACTAAACCCGGCAGATTCGTTGGCAGCAAAGTTTGAATTGGGTATGTAGTCATCGGGCAGTGTCTCTTGCAGGAACTCCCTCACTTCCCTGCGCAGCGTCTGCTCCGAGTCCGGAAGATTCGTGGACTCAAACTTCAATCCCTGAAACATCTCTGACTACCCTTGATTGTGCACTGAAACATACTGATTAACTGAGTCGCCAAGTTATCTTATTGATCGAATGTTTGCAATGCAGTACAGAAACGCTTACAGCCACCGGAGTGGATCCATCTCGAGTTCATCCGGACCGAAGTTACCAGTAGCCATATCCAGGTTAATATCGTGCTCTTATCACAGTTCACCAGCTTTGCTATGATGTGTTGCGGGAATGACACAACCTGGTACAGCAGGATATAAGTGCTATGCGTGTTTTAACACTATCTGATGTCAGGAAAACTGATGTTCAGCAAGCTGGCGGTAAAGGTGCAAACCTGGGAGAACTTCTCAACCAGGGATTTCCTGTACCCCCCGGATTCATCATTACGTCAGCCGTTTATCAAGAGATCTTCGATGCACTTGATGCCTCACAGGAATTAGGTCATGTCAATGATCTAACGCCGTCTGAACAGGAAGATATAGCCCGTCAGATACGAGCGGAATTTGAAACCGTCGCACTGCCACCCTCACTGCAACAGAAAATTCTCACTGCACACGAGAATATTCAGTCGCTGCGAAGCGAACCGGTAATCTATGCAGTTCGGTCTTCGGCTACCGCTGAAGACATGGCAGATGCCAGTTTTGCCGGGCAACACGACACTTACTACTATGTCGATAAAGATTCATTATTCAACATGATCAGGAAATGCTGGGGATCAATGTGGTCGGCTGCAGCCATGTCGTACCGTACCAGCCAGGGAATCGAACACACAACGGTCTCTATGGCTGTAGTAATCCAGGAGATGATTCAATCTGATATTTCGGGTGTGACCTTCACTGCCAATCCATTGTCGGGAGACGATGATGAAATTGTCAGTGAATCCACCTGGGGAATGGGCGCTGCGATCGTCGATGGTCGTGTAAGCCCGGACCGCTTTATCACCCGAAGAAGCGACGGGAAGCAATTACACCGACGAATTGCGGACAAAAAATTCATGGTGCCAGCAGGTCTCGACCAATCCAACGAATCACGACTGACTGAAGTTCCATTACAATTGCGGCAGAAGGAATCCCTAACCCGTGAGCAACTGACAGAAGTCACCGATTGGGCAATCAAAGCCGAGAACCATTTCGGTATCCCTCAGGATATTGAATGGACATTTCAAAGTAACAATTTCTACATGCTGCAGTCCAGACCCATAACCGCTATGGGAAAAGAGGAGACAAACACCTCAACAGAGGGGCAATATGTTCTCTTCAAAGCGGTTGCAGAAAATTATACCGGCCCACTCTATCCACTAACGGCTGATATCTTCATCCACTCATTTCCCACGATGAAGATAATTGACGGCCGTATTTATCTGAACATGAAATTCCTGAAACCGTTATTTCCCTTCAGAATTTCAGATCAACAAATTGCGAATCTGGTTTATCTGAGTAATGACAATGCTGGTCCACTGAAGATCGCCTGGTCCAGGGTGCCGGGATTCCTGCTGATTCTGATTGTTAACTACTTCATCTCGGAAGTCCTGTACCTGCGGATAAGCAAGTTACCGGATGGATTCATGGACAGTTACAGAAAACGAGTGAATGAACTGGTTGCAGATCCAGGCATTCGGGCAAATCAGATTCTGCTCAAACTGCTGGCAGGGACACGGTTCTTTGAACCAGCCGGGAATATGGCATTCTTCGTCAATATTATTGCTGCTTCTCGTCACCCGTTGTTCCTCGGTATTCTTGGCAAATTTCTGCGCCACTGGTTACCGGATTTACGCCAGGAAGCAGAATCCATGTTGTGTTCAGGTTCAGAAGGTGTGCTCTCAACCGATATGGGCAGACAGATCTGGCACCTGGCCAGAATCGCAAAAACAAATCGCCAGGTGCGTGAAATCATCGTCAATGAATCACCTGACAAAGTACTGGGACAGTTGGCCTCGCTGCCCGCAGCAGCAGAATTCATGGATAAACTTCAGGCTTTCATCGACATACACGGGCACAGAACACTAAAAGAATTCGAACTGCAGTCGGTTCGATGGGAAGAGAATCCCGCTCCGGTCATCGGAATGATCCGGAATTATCTGGTCGTCGATTCCAATCCCGACAGCATGGCAGCGAAAATTCAGGAAAGCCGCACAGCCCTGGAAGCAGAGGTAAGAGAAGCGCTGGCGGCTCTGCCACTGGGGAATGTTCTGAATTGGCGCTGGTATCTCATCGAATACCTGCGCAAGAAAACAAAGTACTTTGCAAAACAGCGGGAGAATTCCCGCTTTTTCCACATCATGTCATTTTTCGCGGTACGCAAAAAGATACTGCAGATGGAAGACAAATTGATCAAGGCAGGCTCTTTAAAGTGCAAAGATGACATTTTTTACCTGCACTGGGAGGAACTGGATAAATTGGATACCGGTGAATACAACTGGAGCCATGTCGAGGATATCATTCGAGCCAGACGCATGGAACAAATTCGATTCACCAAGCTGGTACCTGCCCGAACCACCGGTATCGATCCGGATGTCAAAGATGATAGTAATCAATATGAGCTGGAAGATATGGATGTGCTTTCCGGGCAGGGAGCATCGCCGGGAGTTTATGCGGGTATTGCCAGAGTCATCCTGGATCCCGCGGTAGATGCCGAAATCAGGCCAGGGGAAATTCTGGTGGCACCCTATACAGATCCGGCATGGACACCCTTGTTTCTTATTGCTCACGCTGCTGTCGTTGAAGTAGGCAGTTACCTGTCACATGCGGGAACAATTGCGCGGGAATATGGCATGCCCTGTGTGGTGGACGTTGAAGATTGTATCAGTCGGATCAGAACCGGTGATCGAATTCGTGTCAACGGTACGCTGGGCAGGGTGGAATTGACTCAGATGGAGGTTACATCGTGATCGACTCTCTGCTATTCCTGCTCGGTGTACTTTTATGTACACGCCTGATCGCAGCCTGTTACGGGATTATTGATTTATGGTACTGCTGGAGACAATTCTGGTTCAGGGTATTTGTCAAGATAGCAATCCTGGTAGCACTTATCGTTGCAGTTGGCCAGCTTTCTGCACCCTCGCACCAAATCGCATTCCTCGCCGGGTTGATATTCTTTGCCCTTTTTCATGTCGCAATTTACTGGGTAGGACAGCTAATCAGGCACCTGATAGAGAGACAGATGTAGGGGGCTGCTGATCCAGCCTGGCAGTTCAGCCTGAGCAAAAAATGAGCCGATTCCCTTTGTAAGGAATACCTGTTGAAAGTGGCGCATTGTTTCAAGAACCCTACTGTTGACAGTTTCGGAATGCGGGGGTTACTCTTAATAACCGGACAGAAAATAAGGGATTCTCCATGAACCAGGTGCTTATGAAAGAAAAGACACTGAGGGAGAAGGCTCTAACTACAGAGCCGACGCCCAGAGTCGAACGGTTGCGCCAAAGATACCTGGATACCAAAGATAGAATTGTCATTGACATTCTTCGTATCAGAACCCGGGTAATGAAGGAAACGGAAGGCGAATTGACCATCACTCGTCAGGCCAAAGCCTTTGCTGCCATTGTGAGAGAGATGCCCATCAACATATATCCGGATGAGCCTTTTGTCGGCTGGCTG
>CAZNFE010000114.1:0-8047 GCA_964571945.1 uncultured Pseudomonadales bacterium | reverse complement strand
TCTGCGAATCGTCCATACCCGAAACTTCTCGCCTGCGTCGAACCTTCCTCAGCAACAGCGCAATGAGGAAGGCGCACACAACCATCACGCCAACCATCAGGATACTCATCAAAAAGTATCTACCAATGACTTCGATCCTGACATTGAACGAATCTACCGCAACCCACACGAAGGCACCAGCAAATGCAGTTGCTATGATAAACCTTCGGAACAAGCTGTCAGTGAATATCCGCCGCAGGAAATCCATCTCAGGGCTCCAGGAGTGATCCGGGAAAGTCCACCAGCTTACACATCCTCGCGCAGAACTAGTAGAACAACCCGATCACCAGATTGCACAGTGTGATCAGTACGGCAGCGACAAAGGTCGTTCCCAGATTTTCAATCTCAAAATCTTCTATCAACTGATCTGTCAGCCAGAGCAGGAAGGAGTTAATCAACAGCATAAACAGACCCAGTGTCAGGAAGATGAAGGGGATACTCAATAATCTGAGCAGGGTTCCCAGTATGACATCGATCAGGCTGTAGACCACAGCAACTACGATCGCAGTACCGAATCCTTTCAGCCGAATACCTGGAATTGCCTGGGCAATGAAAAAAATGGCAAAACCCAATAATAACATGTGTATCAAGATGCCCATGATGCGATTCCCCTTCGGGTTGCCCGGCCAGGGCCCGGTTATTTCACCTCTAACAGTTCAACTTCGAACACCAGCGCGCTATTCGGCGGGATACCCCTTGTGCCACCTGCCCCGTAGGCTAACTCCGGCGGAATGGTAAATTTGAATTTGCCCCCTTCGTGCATCAACTGGACTCCTTCCGTCCAGCCGGGAATCACCTGGCTCAGTTGAAATTCTACCGGTTCACCTCGCTTGATTGAACTATCAAATATCTGTCCGCTGGTGAGCTTCCCTTCGTAGTGAACTTTGACGGTATCTGAAGCTGAAGGCTGCTTGCCCTTCCCGGCCTTGAGGACCTCATACTGGAGTCCGGAGTCCGTTACAATCACCCCTTCTTTTTTTGCATTCTGCGCCAGATACTGTCTTGCCATCTCGAGCCCCTCTTGTTGTGCTAAATCCTGAATCTTTTTTTGGCGAGACTTGATTTCGGCAATCACTGCTTCCTGTTCCGCCTTGCTCAGATTCGGTTGTCGGCCGTTCAATGCATCTTCGAATCCTTTCTTCATTTCATCGAAATCTACATTTTGGTTACCGCCCTGCATCAGATTATTACCGAATGCAAAGCCGAAAAAATAGCTGATGTTATTCTGCAAATCATCAGTGGCTGATTGGTCGGCTTCTTCAGCATAGGCAGTACCACATACGATGCACGCAAAGAGCGCTAACATTTTGATATATATAACTTTTCCCATTTTCGATTTCCCTTGCTCACAAAGCGGGACATTATCGCATATAATTGTGGCGAAGGTTGAATTCCTTCACCGGTGAGGAAAATGCGACGAATAACCACACAGATCAGCTACAATTGCACTAATGCAGGGCACTGTCGCTTGATTCACAACCCGTTAGCCCACTAAACTGGAACTATTGAACCTAAGTGCAATACTCAAGTCACAGATAACAGTATTGTTATTCCAAAAATATAGCTGATAAAAAGAGCATTTGTTCTATGCGCCGACAAGATCTTCCAATCATGGGTATCCTGGGACTGACTGCCCTGTTAACAGTCAACTGTGCCTATGGGACACTTGCGAAAGAGCCGCTTGAGTCTATTGCGGATGGAAAACTCAATCCTCTGCCGATTCATGCTGAAACCACGGAAAACATCGTCAACGCGCTGTATGCCCGACATTACATCGATGCTTCAATCGATGATGAACTTTCATCCAGGATCTTCGATGCATACATTTCAGACCTGGATTCATCGCACAGCTATTTTCGGCAGGCAGATATTGATCAATTCGAAAAATATCGGTACCTGTTGGACAACGCACTGCGAAACGGCGATAACGGCCCCCCATTCGAGATATTCAATCGTTACCATGAACGGATCATCGACCGGCTGACAAAGATAATTACGACGCTCAAACTCGGTCTGGAACAATTTGATTTTAGCCGGGATGAATCACTGGTGCTGGATCGAAGTGAAGCGAACTGGGCTAAAGATGAGGCTGAACTTGACGAACTCTGGCGAAAACGTCTGAAGAATAACGTCTTGAATCTCAGACTTTCGGACAAAGCAGATGACGAGATCCAGGATCTGCTGTTAAAGCGCTACGAGAACAGACTTTCGCGATCAAAACAAACCAATAGTGAAGACGTTTATCAATTATATATGAACTCATTCACCAGTACCTACGATCCCCACACTCAGTATTTTTCACCCCGCACGTCCGAAAATTTTAATATAAATATGAGTCTTTCACTTGAGGGTATCGGTGCGGTCCTGCAGAGAGAAGATGAGTATACCAAGGTAGTCAGCCTGGTCCCGGCCGGACCTGCTGACAAGTCAGAATTGCTGCACCCGGATGACAAGATTATTGCGGTTGGCCAGGGTATCCAAGGTGAGATGGTGAATGTGATTGGCTGGCGACTGGATGAGGTTGTGCAATTGGTGCGTGGCAAGAAAAATAGCCTGGTACGGCTGGAAATAATTCCCAAAGATATCAAGGACCATAGCTCAAAAATCATCGAAATTACCCGTAACACCGTGAAGCTTGAAGAGCAGTCAGCTAAATCCGAGATCATTGAAATTAAACAGTTTGGCCATGTGCACAAAATCGGTGTTATTGATATTCCAACGTTCTACATCGACTTCAGAGCACTTCAGCAACAGGACAAAAATTACAAGAGTACCACGCGCGATGTACGCAATCTGCTTCGTGAGTTAAAAAAGGCTGAAGTGGAAGGAGTGATTATTGATCTGCGTGACAACGGTGGCGGATCACTTCAGGAAGCCAACTATCTCACCGGGCTGTTTATCGACCGGGGACCAACTGTTCAGATTCGCACCAAGAGTGATCACGTGGACGTACTGTTTGATAGAGATTCCCGAACAACCTACGACGGGCCGCTGGCAGTACTTGTCAATCGCCTCAGTGCATCTGCTTCCGAGATATTTGCAGGAGCCATCCAGGATTACAAACGAGGTCTGGTGATCGGCAGCCAGACTTTCGGCAAAGGCACTGTTCAATCACTCATCCCATTGAATCGAGGTCAACTCAAGTTAACCCAGGCCAAGTTCTACCGGATATCGGGTGAAAGTACGCAGGATAAAGGCATAGTCCCGGACATCTTGTTCCCGGCCAGTTACGATAGTGCCTCGATTGGTGAGAGCTCGCTGGACCAACCACTGCCGTGGGACGAAATCACGCCAACCAGATACCCGCTCAAATCCGATCTGGCACAGGTATTGCCTGAACTTCGCTCCCTGCATAAGCAACGTACACGCGATAATCCTGAATTCCAGTTTATGCAGGAAGCACTTCAATACCGAAAAGAATTGAAGAATGAAAATGAGATTTCGCTGAACCAGAAGGCTCGCCTGGAGCGAAAAAAAACTACGGATACATTCTGGGTAGCTCTCGAGAACAAGAAGCGAATCGCCGAGGGTCTGGATCCCATCAAATCGCTGGATGATCTGGACCAGGACGAACCCGCAACTCCTCAGACTGCTGCGTCTGGGATTACCACACCAGCAAGCGGTAATGGCAATTCTGAGCAGGATACATTGCAGGGCAACGAAATGGCAGGTCTCAACACTGCTACCGGCTCGCAAGTTGATGCAGCGGAAGAACCCGCAGGTCCGACGATTGCCGACGATCCCGATCCTTATCTGCTGGAATCAGGAAATATCCTGCTGGACCTGCTCAATATACCGACCAGAACTGCTGAGAAAAAGTAATCACATTTCGACTGCGAGTCAGATCAGCCGCGCTCTATAAAAATGTCGCAATCTCCTCAAGAGATTTCTTTGTGATATCAGGCACCATTGCATTGTCGTCAGGATAGCCGGTTACCAGCAATAAGAACGGTCGCTCTGATCTCGGACGCTCGAGAATAGTATTTAGAAATCCCATTGGGCTCGGAGTATGTGTAAGAGAGACCAATCCTGCATTGTGAATTGCAGCAATCAGCAATCCAGTCGCAATACCTGTTGATTCAGTAGCATAATAGTGCTTCACCTTCCTGCCATCCGGCAATTTACCGAACCTTTTCTGAAAGATTGCAATCAACCATGGTGCCGTCTCGATGAAAGGTTTGGAAGCATCAGTACCGAGTGGCGCCAGAGCATCCAACCACTCCTGCGGCGCCCTGCTTTTATAAAACTCCTGTTCTTCCTTCTCTGCAGCAACCCTTATCTTGTGCTTGATCTGTGTGTCGCTGACCACCACGAACTGCCAGGGTTGCATGTTTGCACCACTTACTGCAGTGCCCGCTGTTCTGATACACGTCTCGATGATCTCTTTCGGGACAGGCCGATCTGAAAACTCCCGTACCGTGCGTCTTCTACGCATATCCTGATAGAAATCATTGGCACGTTTAGTCATTTCAGATAATGGATATTCCCGATAATCTCGATGCGGTATAAATGGATATTGCACCCTGCGCTCCCCCTTATCTCTTTACGTCCTTTAGCACCAGATCATACGCATGCTGGATTTCCTGAAATCTATCCTGCGACACTTCTGCAAACTCATTCGGCATGCCATTTGCCTGCAATCGATCAGGATGATACTGCATGGCCAGCTTACGATATTTCCGTTTAATCGTTTGCACAGAATCCCCTTTCTCACAGCCCAGAATATGGTAGTACTGATTAATATCATCCGGAACCGCATCGAATCGACTGCGAATCCGGTTATAGTGATCCTCGAGATGAAATATACCAACCACGGACTCTATCAGGTGCTTTTCGGCTGCGTGGAATTGATTGTCCGACATGGCCACCAACAGCAACAGCTCAACCATCGTCACCAACATCTGCTGATCGGCCTTAAAATTGTCATAGAATTGCCGTGCAAAGTCATCGAAACCAGAACTGCTCTGTTTAGCTTCATTAAATATCTCGATCGCCAGTTGTCGTGCCTGGGCATTCAATTTCAAATGGTTACGCATGACGTTATCGATTACTTCAATTTCATGCTCAGTGACGACGCCATCTGATTTCGCCAATTTCCCGAGCATGGAGAACGTGGCAAAAAAGTAAATGCTCCGTTTCTGATCAAGAACGGACAAAATTGAGGTAGATGCAGCGCCTTCATTCACATCGACTGCATGGTGGCCAAGCACAACACCTAATATGGCACCAATCGGTCCACCCAATGCAAACCCAATCGAACCACCGAGTAATTTGCCCATCCAACTCATAAACACATGCTCCTCTAGCAAAAATCGAATAATCGAACTAAGCAATAGGATCTGAAAATCAATCAGAAGTATTCTGACAACGTCTCAATCAGTTTGTCAGCTAAGGCACTGGATGGGTAGTGTCAGTTTCGGCGGTCACGTTCATATTGCCTCTCCACCCATAATATCCAGAATTTCACTTGTCCTGTTTTTCATTAACTGAGGGTCTGCTCTGGATTCAACATTCAGTCTGACCACAGGCTCCGTATTGGAGCGTCTCAAGTTAAAGCGCCAGCGGGCAAAATCCATACTCAAACCGTCCGTGTAATCCTTTTCCAGTACATCATCATTATCAAAAGCCAATTCCACTGCGGCCAGGGCTTTCCCGGGATCTTCCAACCTGCGATTGATCTCGCCACTCGCTGGAAACTTCTGCATGCGCTTGCTTACCAGATCGGCAAGTCCCGTGCCACTCACCGAGATCAGTTCAGCAACCAGAAGCCACGGAATCATACCGCTATCACAATATGCAAAATCCCGGAAATAGTGATGGGCACTCATCTCTCCTCCGTAGACAGCATCTTCAAGACGCATGCGTTCCTTGATGAAAGCATGACCGGTCTTGCTTCGTACCGGGAGCCCACCCAGGCTTGTCGCGATATCCATGGTATTCCAGGTCAGCCTTGGGTCATGGACTATCTTTCCACCGGTATGATGCTTCAGGAAGACTTCTGCCAACAGGCCGACTATGTAGTACCCCTCGATGAATTGTCCGTTTTCATCAAACAGGAAACACCGGTCAAAATCACCATCCCACGCGACACCAAAATCAGCTCCACTGGATTGGATCGCCTCGATGGTTACCGGCCTGTTCTTAGGCAACAAGGGGTTCGGTACACCATTGGGGAAACTGCCATCAGGCTCATGGTGCAGCTTGATAAATTCAAACGGTAACTGCATCTCCAATGCATCTATCACCGCACCAGCGCAGCCATTCCCGGCGTTTACTACTATTTTGAGTGGCTTTAGTTTATCCGGATCAATATAGCCAAGCAGATGATCAATGTATGCTGCTCGATGATCGAGTGAAGTCACGGTACCTCGAATTTCCGCATCCAGAAAATCGTTATTTTCTGCCAGTGATTTGATCGCAAGAAGTCCCGAATCACCGCTGATTGGCTTCGAGCCATCCTTCACAAATTTCATTCCATTGAATTCTTTTGGATTGTGACTGGCTGTGACGATAATTCCACCGTCCAGCTGGTAATGGAATGTAGCAAAATAGATTTCTTCTGTACCGCATTCACCCAGTAGCAATACATCTACTCCGCTATCGGTGAGCCCACTGATCAGGGCATCGGTGATTGACTGGCTGGATAACCTGATATCGTAGCCGACAACAACTTTTTTTGGCTTCAAATAAGCGGCGTATGCCTTGCCAATTCTGCAGGCAATGTCCTCATTGAGTTCATCAGGTATGCGCCCGCGTATGTCGTACGCCTTAAAACAGGAGAGTTCCGATGCCATTAATCTATCGTCTTGAGTGTTAAGATACAGATGTTCATTCTAACCTGAGAGACCTGTCAATTCGACCTGATTAGGCTGTAGGCAGCGACAATCAAAGGGAACTGCTGGTTTCGATGTTTCAGAAAACGACACCAAATGGTGCACGTGATTATTCCGATTGGTACCTCAATTGCTTTAAATTGATCCCGATCTCCACATCCGTTTTCAGACAAACGAGTTGTCGGCACATCTCTGCCTCCCGCACATGACTGGCTATTCGGTCACCAACAGTACCGGCCGGAGGATTTCGCAATAGTTCAACCAGGGTTCCACCGGCTGCCAGCAGACTTTGCGCTGTTTTCGGACCAATTTTTGGAATACCTTTGATATTGCTGGTTGCATCGCCAGTTAATGCCCAGTAGTCAACTAATTGTTCATGTGTTACGCCATACTTCTCTGACACCCATTCAGGTGTTAATTCCCGGTGTGTGAAGTGATCATAGACACTGACATGTTGGTCCAGCAGCTGCAAAAAACCCTTATCAGTGGAAACTATGCAAACTTCACCACCTTGCGCACCGATTCGATGAGCCAGGGTGGCAATCACATCATCTGCTTCATAGCCAGGAACGATTATGCTCGGTACACCCAACTCCAGAAATGCTTCCTCAAATTGAGGTAACGCTTCCAACAACGCCTGTGGTGTGGGTTTTCTATTTCCCTTATACGCCGGATAGAGGAGATGGCGCCAGGTCTTCTCATGACTGTCAATTGCACAGCAGGCATGTGTAGGTTTTTTTCTGCGCAGCACTCTGGCCAGAGAAGCTGCAGCACTAACAATTACTTCCGGCTGCAATACATCACCGGTATGTGGCTGGGCTTCATAAATTCTTCTTATCAGATTAAAGCCATCAACCAGCAACACTTGTGTTTGCCTTTTCATTCAGTATCCAACTGCAACACCTTCGTTCCGCGGATCCTTCACACCCTGGATG
This sequence comes from uncultured Pseudomonadales bacterium, assembly GCA_964571945.1. Lineage (GTDB taxonomy): Bacteria > Pseudomonadota > Gammaproteobacteria > Pseudomonadales > Azotimanducaceae > JASJXV01. The sequence continues at coordinate 240 of CAZNFE010000114.1, read as the reverse complement.
ACTCCATCTCTATACAAGATAGAATTCGCATCACCGATCCCTCTGCCCCAGGTGATCGTTCTAAAATTCTTGTGCCCCATGTGTGACAAAATCGCCAGCGTATCCGGTGAAATGCCATGGGCTTCATACATCACCGCATCCGGTTTCCACTGGTGGTGAAATCTCGGTGCTGCAACAGCATCATCGATGCCCATGCCGTGATCAATCACATTTATAATTACCTGTAGTACAGTGGTAATA
>CAZNFE010000113.1:0-8104 GCA_964571945.1 uncultured Pseudomonadales bacterium | reverse complement strand
GGTCCGGAAGATGCTGCCTTGATCATGGTGAAAAAGATCCCGGTTGATAACAATGTCTCCTGACTCACACAGGAGCATGTTTGTTCGCAGCTGGATACGGATCACTACTTTATAACTCACGCCCATTATGCCAGGTATCAGGACCAAATTATGGATCAGCGCAGCACCCTTTTGACTCAGATCAGGGGTGAAATCCTCACCAACTCCAATACGGCGATCACCTTCGTTGCGATAGACGGCATAGATGGTGCCGGAAAAACGACCTTTGCAGATGAGCTTGCCGAAGAATTCGATCCCGCCACAGTGATCAGGTCTTCCGTCGATGGCTTTCACAACCCCAAATCGGTTCGCTACCTCAAGGGCAAGGATTCGCCGGAAGGTTTTTTCCTGGATTCCTATAACTATGCCATGCTAAAAGAACTCCTGTTGAACCCATTGAAGCGTAATCCTCCGAAAGCATACTCTGTTAACTTTTTCGACCACCGAAAGGATCAATCAGTTGTGCCCGAGTCCAGGACACCGCCGAACCGGGGAATTCTCATCTTCGATGGCATTTTTCTCCACAGACCTGAACTACAGGATTACTGGGACTACTCCATCTTTCTGGAAGTTTCGACGAGAGAAGCGCTCCGGAGATGCATGGCGCGTGAGCGCACAATAGGAGTTTCATCTGACCCGGAAGATCCGTTTCACCACCGCTACGTACAGGGACAGAACATTTACCTCTGTTCATGTAAGCCCCAATCAGTCTGCACAAGAGTAATAAACAACGATTCTTTCGACGCCCCGGCGATCATCAGCTAAGATGCCGTTCAAACCATTGGTTTATCTGGTTAGCCTTCGGCAACTGTTATGCCTGGTCTTTTGATTCATTCGATGCGGCAAAAAGTTGAGACAGCTGCCTTCTTGTAATTTCCATAACAAGCAACAGGGGATACGATGGAGGAAAAGAACGCTACGCATGTTCACTGGAGTTTCCGGGCAATCGGTGCAATCGCTCATTCACCAGGCTGCGCATCGGTTGTTCTGTATCTACTGATTGTTGGATCTCATGACGACGAATACGCTGCCTGTACTCATTATTAGCGGCAGTGTCGGTGCAGGAAAGTCAACAATTGCCGCCGCAGCCCACGATATTTTGAAGGATGCCGCAGTTCCACACGCCTATCTGGACCTGGATAGCCTATCGTATTGCTGGCCTCCTACCGATCGATTTAATCAACAGCTGGTTCTAAAAGCGTTGAGTTTTCTGTGGCCTATGTACAAGTCTGCAGGTGCAAGAAGGCTCCTGCTGGCACGGGTGATCGAAACTGAATCCGACATAGCCGGGATTAGATCCGTACTCGAAATGTGTTCGATACGTATTTGTCATCTGGCTGCATCAGAACCCACTCGAATTCAGCGCCTGCAGTCGCGTGAGGTTGGTAATGCGCTTGAATGGCACATTACGCGAACGGTGGAATTGGAAAATATACTTGCTCAATCCGGTTTAGAAGATTTCGTGGTTCACAATGAAAACTACCCCCCGGACATTGTTGCCCGTCAGTTGCTCATTGAAGCGGGTTGGCTTTCGTAGAGTTAAGTAGGTCAGTAAGGCAATCCGGCATGAATTCTGATCCAGCCGTATTCAGGCTTTCCGATCACGATATGCCTCACCCATTTTCCTTTAAAGAAGCGTCATGTAACATGGTATCGGACGTGCGACCCATCATAAAAAAATCATAACGATGGAGAAAATCATGTCTGAAATGCAACCGAGTAAACGAGGAAAAGCACCCGCGCACCTGTGGGTAGTCGGTGTCCTTGGGCTTTTGTGGAGTGCAGGGGGAGCTCTGGACTATGTTATGACTCAAACCAGAAATGAGAGCTATATGAGCGCCTTCACTCCGGATCAACTGACATTTTTTTATGGCTTAGGGACCTGGGTAATAGCTGCCTGGGCGATTGCTGTATGGGGTGGTGTGGTTGGTGCAGTATTACTATTGTTAAGAAAAGCCATAGCGGTTTGGGTCCTATTGGCTTCATTAGTCGCCATGTTAATTACAACTTTCCAGAACTATGTGTTGAGTAACGGTATGGAAGTTGTCGGAGACACATTTAATCTGATATTTACCGCAGTCATCTTTGTGATATCGTTAGGCTTGTATTTGTACGCCAGAGCCATGCAACGGCGCGGAGTACTTGTCTAATCGAGCACTGGTAACATGAATTCCGGCACTGTCCAACAGAGAGTCTTTTTGCCGGATGGATACCAGCCAAAACAACCATCGGGTTCGAAACGTCGCGATGCATTTTTTCGGGTGTCCGCAAAAAACATGGGGGACTGAATGATTCGAAGTGTCATGCAGAGTGACGCAGAAGAAATAGCAGCCATCTATAACCATTACATTAAAAATACCGTGGTGACATTCGAGGAATCCATAACCTCACCGGAAGATATTTTACAAAGGATTGCACTGGTCGAATCATGGCAAGTACGTCTGTACATGCCGTAATTGCCGGGATTGCGCTGCCCAACGATACCAGCATCGCCCTGCACGAAAAATTGGGCATGCAGAAGGTCGCTCACTTCAAAGATGTTGGGTACAAATTTGGCCGGTGGGTGGACGTTGGCTATTGGCAGTCCACGCTGGACTCCCAGCCAGACCTTCAGCGCTAATGGTGAGATGAGTGGCCTGGCAGACGAAATGAAGAAGTCCATTATCCAAATTGCCCATATTTAATCGTTGACATCAACTATAAGCTGTATATACTTCGCCCCGCTTGTAAGTACGTCTTATATTTTATGCACACCATTTCGATGTTTCTTCTTTAGTACCTCGTCCTGTTTTTCATAAGTTATAGCACCACTTCCAGCTCAACGGCCTGATTTTACAGGCTACATTTACTATTGATTAATACAGGATATTATTATGTCTACTACAACTGGTACCGTTAAATGGTTTAACGAAGCGAAAGGTTTCGGCTTTATCGAGCAGGAATCTGGTCCCGATGTATTTGCTCACTTTAGTGCTATCGCAGCTACTGGTTTCAAAACCTTAGCGGAAGGCCAGAAAGTCGAGTTCACCGTAACTCAGGGTCAGAAAGGCCCCCAGGCAGAGAACATCGTCGCAATTTAAATCTGGCATGTTGACACATTGCCATAAACACGGTTTGCATTGATTGATTCGCAAGCCAGCCTAAGCTCTAAGGAGTTTGGCAGTAAAAAGGGCAGGGCTTTTCAGCTTTGCCCTTTTTTTAATGCACAGGTTTCCTGCCAGAAGCCCTTTCTTTGATGCACAGGTTTCCTGCCAGAATTGCCTTATTGAAAGCGAAAACCCCCGGCTTTGCCCGAGGATTGTTATTGGAGGTCCGCGTTCCGGCTAGTGTCCGGTTGCGTCCAAAACGACAATATGAAGGCAATCGACCCCTGTTTCATACTAGAGAGCTGATACGTTAACGGCTTGAGGTCCTTTCTGTCCCTGTTCTACGTCGAACTCCACTTCTTGTCCCTCAGCCAGGGTTTTAAAACCTTCACCAACAATTGATCTGAAGTGCACAAAAACATCATCCCCGTCTTCTCGTTCGATAAAGCCAAATCCCTTTTTTTCATCAAACCATTTCACTCGTCCAGTAGCAGTTGCCATGGGTAATCTCCAAAATAATGTAGTCTTGATCGACGCTGATTGCACAGTATCGAAGAAGTGCTGATAGTTGCGGGAAGTACTTACGAACAGACAAGATGAGTTACCAGCAGTGCAAGTAATATTGCACAAAGATAAAGTTGCACAGACATAAATAACCGCTGTAATCTTTACCAGCGCTGGGAAGTTTAACGTATATGGTTGCAATGTAAAGCACAGATTGGATCATAGCAACCATCGCTTGCCTGTGTGCCCCTTGCAGTAACTGCTGTAGATTGTGCCCGGGCAAAAAAACAATTTCATACGCCTTTGATCATGCAAGGAACCTCATCAGATGCCTGATGCACCGATCACATATCAGGGAAATTGTCACTGCGGCCGTGTTTCCTTCACATTCCGGAGCACACCCATCACTGGAGCCATGCGTTGTAATTGTTCAATATGCAGGCGGAAAAATGCGATTATGTCTCTGGCTTACTATCCAGCTGCAGATTTCGATCTCCTCAAGGGATCTGACTCCCTGGTCATTTACAGATTCCCACCTCATAAAGTGAATCACTACTTCTGCAAGCACTGTGGTGTCTATCCATTTCATGACGCGGTTGACAATCCGGGTATATACAGGATCAATCTTGGCTGTGTCGATGAGATAGATCCTCATGCACTTTCCGTGCGAGTATTTGATGGTTTGGATTCGTGGCAATATCTTGACTAGCTGTGACCTGAAACTGTAAAGCTATACAATACATCCGAACCCATCCCGGTAGAGCCGATATGAAGTTTCTCTATCCATTGCCACTGCTTATGTGTGCATTCCTGTTGCAAAGTTGTGCCACCAGTGCAATAGAGAACTCTCCTGCAGATCTCCTCTTCAATGATTTCAAAGACAAGTTCATTACCCGGTACTGGGAGTATTTCCCGGGTAGAGCGATCACCCAGGGGTATTACAAACATGACGATCTGCTGCTGATCCCAAATGATGCCAATCGGCAGAAGCTGCATGAATTTCTATCCAGATCTGCCACCTCTCTGACTGACTACGCCACCCGAAATCTCTCTGCTACCAACCGGACCGATTACCTTGTACTGCAGAATCACATCGACCAGTTACTCTGGCGCATGACGGAGTTAGAACCCTACCGATGGCGTGCAGACAGATACAATGTTGCTCCCGAATTCAATCTCATTCTAACCACCGATTACAAACCCCTTAATGATCGATTGAGAACCGTGCAAAAGAGAATGATCGCAATACCGGCTTACTATCGGGCGGCCAGAAGCAATCTTACAGATCCCACACTTGAACACACGCTGCTCGCGATTCAACAGAATAAGGGAGGTCTGTCCATCTGGACGGAGCTGCTCCCTGCGAGATTGAAGGAGTCCACGCTAGCTGACGCAGAAAAGCAGCAAATTCAGCGCCAGGCATTGAGTATTGTTTCTGTGATTAACTCACACATCGGCTGGTTGGAACAAAAACGATTAAACCTTGAGCGCAACGGGGCACGTTCCTTCAGACTGGGTAAAACATTATTTGATCGAAAATTTGCACTCGAAATTGTATCGCAATTCACTGCCGAAGAAATCTATCAAAAAGCGCTCGTTGCCCGTGATGAGATACATGATCAAATGATCGAAATCAGTAAGTCAATCTGGCATGTGTATTTCCCTAGCGAGACATATCCAACGAATGATCTGATTGGTGTAAAGAGACTGATTAAGAGAATCTCCCTTGAGCACGTCGACAGAGATCAATTCGTTGATGCCATCCGGGTTCAGATATCGCAGCTTGAGAAATTTGTCATTGACAATGATTTACTCGAACTTGACGCGACACGTCCCCTGATAATTCGCGAAACACCCGATTTTCAGCGGGGAGTGGCTGGGGCATCCATCAATTCACCCGGACCATATAATCCCACGGCCAGCACCTTCTACAATGTGACACCCCTTGATGATTATTCCCCTGAAGAAGCTGAAGGGTACCTGCGTGAATACAACAATCGAATGATGCAAATTCTGAATATCCACGAAGCCATTCCCGGGCACTACACGCAACTGATACACTCGAACAAATCACCTTCGTTGGTAAAATCGCTATTTCGAAACGGCGCCATGATCGAGGGTTGGGGATTATACGCTGAGCGAATGATGCTCGAACAAGGGTACGGAAATCGGGAACCTGAACTGTGGTTACTGTACGACAAGTGGTTCCTTCGATCCGTTATGAACACTATCCTCGATAGAGAAATTCACGTTCTGGGTCTGTCCCGCGCCGATGCCATGGATATGATGATCAACCAGGCGTTCCAGGAGAAAACGGAAGCAGAGGAGAAGTGGCGTCGTGCAACGTTGAGCCAGGTACAACTTTCCAGCTACTTTACCGGCTTTACCGAAATTTATAGTTTCCGTGAGGAACTAAAGAGGGCGCTTGGCGAGAGTTTTAATCTTCGTGATTTCCATAACCAGTTTCTTGGTTATGGCAGCATTCCAGTGAAATACATCAAGGCAATCATGCGTTTTGACCTTGGCCTGACAGGATCCATCGCCTGTTGCTGATATATTCAGGCTCAGGTATTGCCCGATGCACGGTAATCTTGGCAAAATCAACCGATACAATCAGTTTACGAGTCGTTTACAATACCCTTACAAAGTCACCCTATAATTTTGCATTTGCAACATTGGACGATGCTGCTGTATCGAACGGTCACTTTAGTATGTCAGATAAAACGGTTCTGCGATCCAGGATAGGAGGCCAACCGCGACTGCTCCCGGAGAAAGAAGCTTGTTTGATTATGATTGAAGGGGATTTTCTTGGGGAAGTTTATGTTTTAAGCAAGCAAGTCACAGTCATCGGACGGACCGATGATGTTGATATTATGCTTCCGGATGTCGATGTAAGCCGCCATCATGCGATGCTCTCCAGGCAATCCCGGGAATATTCGATCTCTGATCTTGGGAGTACGAATGGTACTCGAGTCAATACTGAACCACTGACCGAGAGCACAATACTGCAGGATGGAGACAAGATCCACATCTCGGGTACCACCCTGAAATTCACCTTCCAGGATGCCGATGATACTGAATATCTTCGTCAGCTGCGTCTACTTGCGATCAAAGATGGCCTTACTCGTATCTATAACAGGCGTTATTTCATGGAAACAATTAAAAAGGAATTCAGTTACAGCGCCCGCACTCACAGCGAACTGGGATTAATCATTTTTGACATAGACCACTTTAAGATATGTAACGACCAGTACGGACACCCGGCCGGAGATTTCATTCTGAAAAATATTGCTGCTCTGGTTGAAACTGAAGCCCGAAATTACGATATCTTCGCCCGTTATGGCGGAGAAGAATTTGTGTTTCTGCTGCGGGACGCTGATCAGCACGCAGCGATCGCTCTGGCAGAAAGGATCCGAGAAATGGTCGCCAGCCACACGTTCAAGTATGACGGTAATAATCTCCAGATATCGATCAGTCTCGGGGTCGCTACCTATGATGGAATTTCGTCAATGAACGATGATCAGGAGCTGATTTCGACCGCGGACCGATATTTGTATATGGCGAAAAATGCCGGCCGAAATCGAACCTGTTACGACACCAAATATCAAGACAACTCCTGAGTAATTGAGCTGGCATCTCCAGTAATCGCCATGCACGGACTGATTCCAGGTACGGTGAACGCAGGCTATTGCTGGTATTGGCAGGATGCGGGTATGAGACTAATATGGTGCAATCACACTGAAAGCACAGGATTACAATGAACAGAAGCAATCGCAAACTATCTAACTTTATGTTAACACCAAGGTTTCAACTGAAGCTGACGTTTTACTATATTGGTGTCGGTGCTGCTATCATAACGGCTACCTCTGTGGCTGTGGCACTCAAATTCATGCAGGCCAGGGCATTGATGAATGATGCGGTACTGACTGACTTTACGACTCAAAGCCAGATCAACGCCATTATGTTCGAAATCTCGATCATCTCACTGATCGGGTTCGTACTATTCACCATTACCTCATTCATTTTTGCACTCATGATCAGCCATCGAATCGCCGGACCGGTAGTAGCGATTACCGCTTACATTGAAGAACTTAAGGCCGGTAACTACGATTACGGCAGAAAACTCAGACCCAACGATGAATTGACGCTCATCATGGATGCATTACATGAACTGGCACCTGTACTCAAGGAAAGAAACGACGAGAGCACACTCCCACACTGATGAATAGTGTCGCTAACCAGAAAGGCTTGACCTTTTTCGAACTGCTGATTGCGATGGCCGTCGTGATGATATTGTCGGCTGTTGCTATGCCTGCTTATCGAGCATATATCGACACAGCGAATATGACCAAGGTCACGGCGACTTTCGAAGAAGCTGTACGTTTCACCCGTAACTACTTTAATCGGTACAACACCAGGATAGCCATCGGGATAATTGAGCCGATGCCAAAGAACAGCAAGGGTTGGAATTCTTG
>CAZNFE010000112.1:0-8122 GCA_964571945.1 uncultured Pseudomonadales bacterium | reverse complement strand
TAAACAATTAAATAAATGAATATAAATGAATATAAATGAGTTTGAAGACTACTTCATTAAAAAAAATAAGAAAGAAACAGAAAAAGATTGAGAAGATTATGTTTATTTTGACCACTATAAATGAAAGCACCAGCAGGTGGAATCGGTAAACATACCATGGACAAATATCCATTTCTGGCGAGTATTTGACAGCAGAGCTGAAAAAGGGACAATCCGTCTCTTGTATCCTGACGAGGAGAATCGATTGAAGCTGCTTTTTCAAATAGTTGGTGTTATCGCCATTCTGGGTTTAGCCGGTATCGCCGCAGGACTCTTTGCCATGCGGCTGCACGATGGTCCGATCGGCCTGATTGCAGGTGGCCCATTTACATCGGGTGAAATCTACACTGGGGAAGAACCTGACTGGTCCATGGTACGAGACATCCGGACAATAGAATTCCAATTGCTCAATCCAGCCAGATCAAGGACCGCCTGGATCGTCGAGTATGATGGGAAAATATACATCGCAAGCGGCTATATGAACACAATCCGCGGCAAAATATGGAAACACTGGCCCGCTGAGGCAGTAAGGGACGGCCGGGCCATCTTGCGCATTGACGGCAAACTGTATCCGCGAAAAATGGTGCGAATCACCGCCGGATCCGTGTTGAAACCGGTGCTGGCGAGAATCAGCAGCAAATATCTTGGCACTGAAATTCCCGATGTAGAGAAAGTGCCTACCACCTAGGTGACATCCGGAGACACCTGGTTGTTTGAAATGGCACCGGCAACGGGCAGTTAAAATTTATATGCGCTTGCCTTGATCTGCTGGTGGATTTCTTCCGTCAGAGGTACATATTCGCTGGCTCCCGGCAATAGTACAAAAAGCGGGTCGCTTATTTTTGCCGTATCGAAGCCTTCCTCGCGCAGACTGACCTTTTTGATTTTATGGGTCCCGGTTGTCTCAAATTCCTGCTTGAAGCGGATGAATCTGGGTACCGCATACGACGGGAGAGCCTGATTCAGCAGGCTGGCAAGCCCGGCACAATCGAAGTCAGTCACATCCACCGTCGGAATGATGGACATCATTCCGGCGCGGCCATCAGTGCCCGGAATTTGAACACCATAGACGGTTGATTCCGATACCTGTGTGCAGGTGTTGATCGCCCGCTCCACCTCCGTAGTAGATACATTTTCTCCTTTCCAGCGAAACGTATCACCCAGGCGGTCGAGAAACTGGATGTGCCGATAGCCCTGGTTGAAGACCAGATCGCCGAAGTTGAACCAGACGTCACCTTCTTCAAATACGTTACGGAGTATTTTCTTTTCGGTCTCTTCCTGTTCCGTATATCCTGAGAATGGCAGGGCGTCTGATACTTCCGCGATGATCATCCCCTGTTCGCCGGGTGGCGCTTTGATCATAAACCCCTTCTCATCCCGGATTACGTCGTCATTTTCAATATCGTATTTCACGATTGCAAAAGGCGTCATGCAGAGACCGACACTACAATCGATATTCAGCAGATTCGTGAAAATCAGCGTGCCCTCGGCGGCTCCGAACAGCTCGAATACTTTCTTGATACCGAATCTTTTTTTGAAGTCTCGCCATATTTCCGGTCGCAGTCCGTTCCCGACACAGGAAACCAGCAGATTGTCCGCATCATCGGGTTTCTGTGGCTGATTCATCAGATAACGGCAGATTTCACCGATGTAGATAAATGAATTTGCCTTGAATTTGCGCACATCGGGTAGAAAGTTGCTGGCAGAAAACTTGCGGCGGATGGCGATGGCCGCGCCGCATCCGCTGGCGCTACCCCATGCGACATGCAGCGCATTGGTATGGCAGAAAGGCAAGGCACAGTAGTGTACATCGTCCGGCTTCAGATTCATGACGATTCGACCAAACCAGTACTGGGCCGTGAACCAGCGGCGGTGAGTCTGGATGGATGCCTTGGGCATTCCGGTGGTACCGGATGTAAATACATATGCGAAGGAATCCTGGAGCGATATCCCGGCTGTGGTGTTTGGATTATCCCGGGATTTATCCTTAATCATATCGGGTAAATTGATATAGCCATCGGGTACACTGGTATTGTTACCGTCCGGTTGGTAATAGAGACGGTCTTCAGGGCTGAGATTCAGATTTGGCTTTATCTCTTCGAATGCCTCGAGTAACTCCTGGCCAACGATAAAATGCCTGCCTTTGGTCAGGTTAATGCTGTGCTCGAGGACATCACCACGCTGATTGGGGTTAATCAGGGAAGAGATTGCTCCCAACTTTGAAAAAGTACCGATGAGCATCAACAGTTCGGGCCGGTTGTCTACCAGTACAATGATCACATCCCCTTTATGAATCCCTTCCGAGATAAAATAGTGGGTATATTGATTAATGCAGGCGTTGAATTCAGCGTGACTGTATCGGTCATCCTCGTATAAGAGTGCGGTTTTGTCAGCATACACCCGGGCATTATTTTCCAGCACACTGCCCATGGATAACTTCGCATCTGCATCGAAGCCCAGCAATTCCCGCATGTTCCTGATGATGGAGGGCAGCCGTGTGGATACAGAGAGCAATCCAGGCAACAGATCACTGAATTTTAGAATATCCCCACTGCTGGTGGACGTCTGAGTTGCCATACTCCCCTCCATTGGATTGATTTTCCGACTGAAACTTTATCGAAAGCGAAAACCCCCGACTTTGCCGGAGGATTGTTATTGCAGATGGATATTATGCATCAGCTGGTTCAGGCAATACAGGTTTGGATCAGTGTGCCCGGGGTCCGGGTTCAGGAACCGATTGTGTTCGTCGAAGCCCAGGCTTATCGCGGCAGCATGTCAGAGGAGGCTGCGCACCGCTGCTGCGATCCTGTCTTGTGTTGGCAACATACCCCTGGCTCCTTCACCGGCAGGAATCGGCATGTCTCTTGCCGCAACGCGTTTCACCGGTGCCTTCAGATTTGCAAATCCTTGATCAGCAATCACTGCGGCAATTTCCGCGCAGAATCCGCCTGTCTGGGCAGCTTCCTGAGTGACTACCACACGGCCTGTTTTCTGCACTGAAGTCAGAATGGTTTGCGTATCCAGTGGCACCAGCGTGCGGGGGTCTATTACCTCGACAGAGATCCCTTGTCCGGCCAGCTCCTCAGCAACGGCGAGCGCCAGCTCTACTGTGGCACCGGTCGCCACAACTGTCGCATCAGTCCCTTCACGCTTAACCGCTGCATTGCCCAGAGGAACGATGAATTCATCGTCAGACAAGTCCTCGGAATTCGTGTAGTAGAGTCCTTTTTGTTCGAAGAAGACCACTGGATTGTCGTCCCGAATGGCTGATTTCATCAGGCCAAGTGCATCTCCTGGGGAGGAGGGCATCACCACCTTCAGACCGGCACAGTGACAGAACCAGGCCTCGGGGCTTTGTGAGTGATGGGGACCGGCACCAGTCATGTAGCCGCCGCTCATGCTAACACCATAGGGAAGGCGTACGACGATTGGCACATTCAACGTGCCTCCGGTTAGATAATGCATCTTCGAGGCGACTGTGGTGATCTGATCGAATGCGACGGTTACGAAATCAGCAAACTGGATCTCGACAACCGGTCGCAGTCCCTCCATGGCCATACCAATCGCAGCGCCCGTGAAACCGGCTTCGGAGATGGGCGTGTCGATAACCCGTTCGCGGCCGTACTTTTCGTACAGTCCTTTTGTTACGCCAAATAATCCGCCCTGGCGGCCAACGTCCAGTCCGATGATTACAATGGCTTCATCGCGTGCCATTTCTTCGCTGAGCGCACGATTGATTGCACCGGCATATGTGGTCTGCATCCCATATTCCTCCTGGCTGGCAGTAAGTTAGCTGGCGTAAGTGATGTTCCACGCATCCGTGGGGTCGATGATTGCCGCACTGCGCTCGTGCTTGGGTGCGTTTCGGAGTTCCGATACTGCTTCATTCACCATCGCCTGGCAATCCTCTTCAAGAGCCAGCAGCACGCTTTCGCTGGCGATACCCACCTTAACGAGTGTGTCGCGGAGCTTTAGCACTCCGTCTCGTTGCCTGGCTTCAGCCAGTTCCTGTTCGCTGCGAGTGTCTGCAATACCGTGGGCATGAGGTTCCCAGCGCAGCAGATTAGCCTCAACCAGGCTCGGCCCATCCCCCCTTCGTGCTCGTTGGATAGCAGCTTCGACAACCTCATGAACAGCAATAGGATCATGGCCATCGACGACCACACCCGGCATGCCATAACCGGCTGCGCGTGACGCGAAGTCCTCGGCGGCGGTTGCCTCATGCATCGGCATACTGATGGCAAAACCGTTATTCTCGACGATGAAGATCACCGGTAACTTTCGTGATCCGGCGAAGTTCATGGCTTCGTGAACTGCGCCTTCGTTGGCACTGCCGTCACCGAAGAAAGAGACGATCACGGTATCCTTCTTCCTGATCTGGTCTGCCATTGCAGTGCCGACGGCCAGTGGCACCTGAGAGCCGACCAGCCCCACCGCCATAACCGTGCGCGGTTTACCTTTACCGCTCAGATAATGTGATGGTGCGAGACCCACCTGACTCAGGATCGCATCGCGAAGGGAGTAGCCGCCGCGGGCGTGGGCGAGCATCATTCCTGAACGGTGGCTACCCTGGACGCCATCATCATTCCGCACTGCCATCCCCACGGCGACACCAATCGCCTCGTGGCCGAGACCGGAGTGATGTCCCTTGATAATACCTTCTTTGGTAAGGTCGGTGATGGTTTGCTCTGCCAGACGTGATCCGTATAGGTACCTGTACATCGCGATGAGTTGTTCGTTGTCGAGTGGCATAACATTCCCCTGGTTCCCTGAATTATTTGCCTGTCACTGATCACTTCCAGACCCTGAGAGTAGACCAGCTTTGAGATCAGAGCAAGATGATTAAGGTTGAGATGGTCGCCTGGGAGTAGCACGTGGCATGAATGCGTAGTAGGGTAGTAGTACATACCAGCTACTTCCAATGTCAGAAATCAATGGTTCAATCTGATTGACGATCGATGCGATGGCCAGGAACAGAAAACAATCACCTATGATGCACCTATGATGCTCAGCCCCTATCGAGTTCTGGATTTTACGGATGAGCGCGGCGAGATCGCAGGCATGGTGCTTGGTGATCTTGGGGCCGATGTAATCAAGGTGGAACCCCCGGGAGGATCTTCGGCACGCTTTTGCGAGCCACTCCTTGCCGATGGGAAACAGACAGAACGCAGCCTCCAGTTTCTGGCCTATAACCGTAACAAACGATCGATTGTGCTCGATCTTGGACAGCAAGCTGATCGTGACGTGCTATTGCAACTGGTTGCCACTGCCGACTTCCTGCTGGAATCAGCACCAGGATCTGAACTGGAGCGATACGATATTGGCTTTGAGCAGCTACGTGCTGCCAACCCGCACCTGGTGCACGTACAGATTTCTCCGTTTGGAAACGATGGTCCTGCTGCAGCCTGGCCTGCCAGCGATCTCACGATCGCGGCACTGGCTGGACCGGTGGCGCTGCAGGGGGTTCCCGAGCGTGCACCTGTTCGCGTGAGTGTGCCCCAGGTATGGCGCCACGCCGGTGTGGAGGCAGCGGTCGCTGCAATGGTTGGACATGCGCGAATGCATCAGACAGGGGAAGCTCAGTTTGTTGACGTGTCAGCCCAGTGTGCGATGACCTGGACCATGCTCAATGCCATGGACGCTGCGGCAATACAGGGATTTGACTTTCAGCGGAAAGGTTCACTGGGACAGACGGGACAGATTCTTCTGCCGATCGTGTATGAATGTGCGGACGGTTATGTGGTCGCGCCACCTTCAAAGAAGATGATGTCCAGTATCGCGGAGTGGTTGATTGAAGAAGGGATCGTAGATTTATCCTGGGCTGATCGGGACTGGGATGAGTATGAAACCCGTATGCTTACTGGTGAGAACATAGCTGACGATCTGGCGGCGTTTGCCACTCTGTGCCGACAGTACACGAAGGATGAGTTACTGGAACGCGGACTGATTTTTGGTGCAACATTTGCACCGGTCAATTCCATTGCAGATGTACTTAAATTCCGACACCTGGATGAACGTCAGTATTGGCACGATATGTCGCTGCCGAGTGGAAGTAAGGTACGGGCACCTGGCATCTTCGCCCGGGTTTCCAATGCGCCATTGTCCATTCGTTGTCCAGCGCCATCGCTGGATCAGCACGGTGCAGAAATTCGCGCCGAACTGCAGGGCTGGCAGCAGAATGCACCCCCGGTTGCTGTGATTCCATCGGCGCATGAGCTGCCGTTTAAGGGCCTAAAGGTGGCTGACTTTTCGTGGATTGGTGTCGGTCCCATCACGGGCCGTTGCCTTGCTGATCATGGGGCAACAGTAGTTCGTGTGGAGTCGGAACTGCGACCGGACATTTTGCGCGGCGGACTACCGTTCAAGGATGCAGAGCCAGACTGGAATCGATCACAGTTCTTCGGTGACTTCAATGCATCCAAACTGGGACTTTTGCTTCACCTCAAGGAGCCTGCTGCAGTAGAGATCGCCCGACAGTTGATTGCCTGGGCAGACGTTTACATAGAGAGTTTTACACCGGGCACAGTCGCGAGCCTTGGTCTTGGCTATGACGTTGTCCGTGAACTTAATCCGGATATCGTGATGGTCAGCACCTGTCTGATGGGTCAGACCGGACCGGCTTCCTCGCTGGCCGGTTTTGGTTATCACGCGGGTGCTATGGCCGGGTTCTACGAGGTTACGGGATGGCCTGATCTGCCACCTGATGGACCATGGGTTGCCTATACGGACACCATCGCTCCTCGCTTTTTGCTGACCACGCTCATGGCTGCCATCGACCATCACCGACGCACTGGCGAAGGCCAGCACATAGACGCAGCACAGTTTGAGATGGGACTTCACTTTTTGGCACCGGAGATCATGGACTACCAGACCAGTGGGCATCTAGCTGGCAGAATTGGAAACCGTGATCGTTTTGCTGCACCACATGGAGTCTACCCATGCGCGGGTGATGACAACTGGTGTGCCATTGCTGTTGAGACTGACGCGCACTGGACGGCTCTGCGTCGTGTGCTGGGCGATCCTGAATGGGTTCGAAATCCGGAACTAAACACGCTTGCCGGGCGGCTCAGGAATACCGATAGAATTGACCTTGAAGTTGCTGGTTGGACCCGCACACGCGATCAATCCGCGATCGCGGAGCAACTGCGAACTGCTGGCGTACCAGCCGGTCGGGTTCAGCGCAGCAGCGACCTGCTGCGGGATCCGCAGTATGCGCACCGCAATTTCTACCGTTATCTTGAGCATGCTGAAATGGGACACATCCCCTACGCGGGACATCAGTTCTGCATTCGGGGCTATCCGAGTGGGGCGCGGTCTGCGGCTCCTATTCTGGGCGAACATAGTGTGCAGGTGCTGCAGGAACTGCTTGGTATGAGTGATGAAGAAATTGCCAACGCCTTTGCCAGCGGAGCCATTGCATAGGTCAGTCGGGCGTCTTTCGAAGCGAGCAACCGGCTACTTCTTGCGTGAGGTATTCCGTGGTACATCTCGAAACGGTCCGGTGTCGGAGCGCGGTTCTTTTTCCATCCCAAGCACGCGCTCTGCGATGATATTGCGCTGAATCTCATCAGTGCCACCGGCGATCGAAGTTGCCGGTACTGAAACCAGTATCTCCGCAATAGTACCTCCCATGGGACTATCTTCACCAGTCAGCATGGCTTCTGCACCTGAAATCAGCGTGTGGACATGAGCAGCCGCACGGGCGACATTGCTGGCTGCCAATTTCCCGATCGAACCTTCGGGTCCCTGGGGACGTCCCTGTTGCTGAGCGGCTCGGGCACGTAATGCAGTCCACTCCGCAGTTTTCGCCAGTACCAGCATCTTTGCAATCTCCTGGCGAATAACCGGATCCTTGATGGCGCCAGTCTCATTTGCTCTGGGTATCACCAGGTCAACCCTGCCAGCTCGCTGGGGATACCACTTGTAGGGTTCCATGACAGAAGCAATTTCCTTTCGTTCTTGCTCGTAGATGGGTCCCGTCAAACCTGAGTCCCTGTTTAAGCTTCTAAGGCCATCCGCGCTGCGTCGGTCGTGAGCCAGAGTGGTCATTGCAACGCTCCAGCCGTTGCCGGTCTTTCCCACC
>CAZNFE010000111.1:0-8159 GCA_964571945.1 uncultured Pseudomonadales bacterium | reverse complement strand
ACCTCCGGTGCAGGGGCGATTACCGGCTGCGGTTCTTCAAGCATCATCCCTGCCATGAGGTCATCTGCTTGCAGACTGTTATCGGTTGCGGGTGTGTCCGGGGCTCTCTGGCTCAGATGCTCAAACAGGAATTCGGATGCGTTTTCTTTCATGGTGCTGGCATCTTCAGATGCAAAGGACATCTGTTCCCATGCTTTCAGGATTTTTAATTGCGCCAGGTTTTGTGGTGACAACTGCTCATCCAGGTTGGGTCCTATGTCGAGCATCTGTGCCGGATACTGCAAAGTCTGAACGGGCCAGAATTCCTTCGTTGTGATCCGTTCGTTACTGAACACAATAATCTCAATCTGATACCAGGTTGCGGTGGGTACTGCTGGATCCGCTACTGCTGCGGCAATACCAGCCGGGGCGCACAGATACATAATCAACCCGGATAAGAGTCTCAACCCGGATAAGAGTCTCAACCCCGATAAGAGTCTCAACCCTAACGAGAATCGCAATCCGGATGGGCTTGAATTATTTTCTGGGAGACAAATTTTCATCGAACTCAGCGTATCCTAAACTAAAACGAAGCCCACATATTGATCTCATACTCCATGATCTCTAGGTTTGGCTGGAACAGTCCAACAGGGGTTGTTGCCGCGCGGCTACTTACGTTCCTGCTTTGGATATCGAATCGCCAGCCAGAAGCCTCTCGAGCAAGCGGTGAACTTTCGTAAAGCGCGTATCGACATTATCCATGTGCTCTTCGAATCGTAACTGATTTGCACCCGAGAGACGATACCGGTGCGGTTCTGATTGTACAAGATTTACAATCGTAAAGGGATCTACCGGCGTATCCTGAGTAAACTCAATTCGACCACCATTGATGCCTGCATCGAGTTTTTTTATGCCCAGTTGTTCAGCCTCGAGCTTGACTTCAGTCACTCTGAACAAGTTTTTGGTAGCATCAGGCAGCAAGCCAAACCGGTCGATCATTTCCACCTGTAACTCCCTCAGGCCCTGTTCATTCTCGGCGTTGGAAATCCGCTTGTACAGTATCAGACGATTGTGTACATCCGGCAGGTAATCTTCCGGAATAAGCGCCGGTAAATGCATGTTGATGTCGGCACCTTCGCTCAGGGGACGATCCAGATTCGGAGTCTTGCCATCCTGAATTGCTTTAACTGCACGATCCAACATCTCCATATACAGCGTGAAACCTATTTTCTGGATGTGACCGGTTTGTTCATCTCCCAACAACTCCCCGGCTCCCCTGATTTCCAGGTCATGTGTGGCAAGGATAAAACCGGAACCCAATTCCGCTGAGTTGGTGATGGCTTCCAGCCTCTTTACGGAATCTGACGTCATGGCTTTCCTGTGGGGGGTCAGCAATATCGCATATGCCTGGTGGTGAGAACGCCCGACACGCCCTCTGAGCTGGTGGATCTGAGCCAGGCCGAATTTATCGGCTCGATCGATAATAATCGTATTTGCACTGGGAACATCGATCCCGGTCTCGATGATAGTCGTACAAACCAGTATGTTGGTGCGTTTGTGATAAAAGTCTGACATCACACGTTCCAGTTCCCTTTCACGCATCTGGCCGTGACCAATGGCTATACGGGCTTCCGGAATCTGGTCCAACAATTTTTTTGCGGTGTTCTGGATAGTTTTTACTTCATTGTGCAGGTAGTAGATCTGCCCGCCGCGGAGCAATTCCCGTTGGATGGCTTCTCGAATCAGGCCATCCTGATGTTGTCTTACAATGGTATTGATGGACAATCGCCTGGCCGGGGGCGTAGCGATGATGGACAGATCCCTCATGCTGGACATCGCCATGTTCAATGTGCGGGGAATGGGCGTAGCCGTCAGGGTAAGGATATCGACTTCAGATCGAAGGGATTTCAGCTTATCTTTCTGCTTTACACCGAAGCGGTGTTCTTCATCAATGATCAGCAGACCGAGAGATTTGAAATTCAAGCCATCCTGAATCAGGGCATGGGTGCCGATGACAATATCCAGGGTACCGGCGAGGCATTTTGTCTTTATCTCCGCCTGTTCCTTCCTGGTTCTGAATCGTGAGATGACATCAATCGACACCGGATAGTCGACAAACCGGTCGCTGAAGGTTTCGAAGTGCTGTTGTGCGAGCAGTGTCGTGGGCACCAGGACAGCAACCTGCCTGTTGCCCTGCACAGCGAGAAAAGAGGCGCGCATGGCGACCTCGGTCTTACCGAATCCAACGTCACCGCACACCAGTCTGTCCATCGCCCGTGGCTGGATCATGTCGTGGATCACCTGATCGATTGCCTGTGCCTGATCCGGTGTTTCTTCGAATGGGAAGCTCGCTGCAAACTGATGAAAACTACTGTCAGGTTCCGGGAATGCATGCCCGGGTTTTGCTTCCCTGCGCGCATAAATATTCAGAAGCTCAGCCGCTACATCATGAATCTGCTCGGCAGCTTTGCGCTTGGCTTTTTGCCAGCTGTCACTGCCCAGTCGATCCAGCAGTACAGAAATGTTTTCGGATCCCGAGTATCTTGATATCAGATGTAAGGAAGCCACCGGCACATACAATTTCGCCTGATCCTGATATTCCACAGCCAGGAATTCATTGGTCTGGTCTTCAGTGGTCAGGGTCTGCAGTCCCAGATATTTGCCGACTCCGTGATCAATGTGAACCACAGGCGTGCCAATACTTAATTCAGTGAGGCTTTTTATTACCAGATCCGTTGCAGATTGTTTGAGCTTGTCACGTCTGCGCTGCTGCAAAACCCGATCTCCATACAGATCGGTCTCGGTAATCAGCGCCACTCCCAGCTTTGGTATCCAGTGGCCGCGGGATAGCGGGGCGATGACAATGCGAATTTGATCACCGGATTCGCAGTCGAGCTGCATAAACTCCCGCCAGCTATCAACAGGTGTAATAGAAATGTGGTTGTTTTTGAATAAGTCCAGCATCACCTCTCTGCGACCGGCGGACTCGGCGCATATCAGCAGTTTGCCGGTGTGTTCCTTCAGGAACTGTTGCAGTTTTTTCAGCGGTTGTTGGCTGCGATCGTTAATGCTCAGATCGGGTAATTCCCGAATCGGTGTCTCCAGTTGTTGGGTATGCTCGTTATGACTCCTGCCGTTGGTTCTGGCGAGATCGAGCCTGGGGAATTGTTTCAGCAGGCCGAAGAGTTCATCAATCGGCAGGAAGAGCCTTGCAGGGGGTAATATGGGGCGCTCGATGTCGTAGCGCAGATTTTCGTACCTGGCCGAGACTTCCCGAAAGAAATTATCTGCACTTTGATATACTCCTTCATCAACCGAACGCTGCACGGTAAAAATCAACGTGCTATCGGGTAAATAGTCAACGAGTGTCTCCAATCGGTCATAGAATAAGGGCAGGTAATATTCGATCCCGGCGGATGCCAGTCCGGAGCTGATATCCTGATAGATCGGGCAGGCCCTGGCGTCAACTTCAAAAGCTTGATGCCACCTGTCCCGGAAACCGCTGATGGCTTGCTGATCCATGGGAAATTCTCTTGCCGGAAGCAAGTTGATGCGCACCACGGATTCAATGGAGATTTGAGTTTCGGGATCGAAAGTTTTTAGTGAGTCGATCTCGTCATCGAACAGATCAATCCGATAAGGCAACCTTGAGCCGGTGGGGAATATATCCATGATTGATCCACGAACGGCATACTCGCCATGCTCGTATACCGTTTCGACACAGCGATAGGCAGCCGCCTGTAATCTGACTCGCATCGCATCGATGTCAAAGTGTTGCCCCTTATTCAGCACCAGGCTGTTTCCGATCAGAAATTGTCTCGGTGCCAGTCGATGCATGAGTGTGGTAATGGGAACAACGACGATTCCGGGACCCGATGTTACCATCCTGTTCAGGATAGACAGGCGATCAGAAATGATATCCTGGTGGGGTGAGAAACTATCATATGCCAGTGTTTCCCAATCCGGGAAGTGATCGATCGGAATGCTGTTGTTCAGAAAAAACCGCAACTCATCAGTGATTCGTTCGGCTTCTCCGGTATCTTCAGTAATCAGTAGACAGAAGCCGGCATGTTGGGCAGCGGTATTGGCGATCGCCAATCCTGTGGCACTTCCAGACATACCGGTCCACTTTTGCCGTACACCTGCTTTAAGCGGCAAATCAGTATCCGTTAGCCTGATTGAGTCCATCTTGAATATCCAGCGCAAAGAGAACGCGAAAGGTTACGCTTTCTAAAACAGAAAACAAGAGGTGATGTATTGGGTAAACTGGTTCCGGTTTTGTAAACTGTCACCTGTATTTGCAGGAACGGGTTAATGGGCCAATTGGTAAAGACATTCGCGGCATTGTTGTTATTCTTATTGGGTCTGGCTGTTGGTTGGATTGCCAAAGATCTTGATGTCCACGATTTCGCTGTATCCAAGGACGCTGAATCCCATCCGATGGCTAGTCGTGAATCACAAGAAGTTCCCGCTGTAAATCATCTGCTGCAACTGCAAAAATTACTGGATTCGAATCGTTTCGACGCCGTGGTAACCGGCATGCAGGGACTACCGGAAGTGCAATATCGAGCGATGCAGACTTCCCTTTATCAGCGTGCAGGGTGGCTCCTGGATCAGGGGCAGTGTGATCAGCAGCAACGATTATTCAGTGCTTTCTCGCAGCAGTATCAGAGAACCGCAGCCGGGCTGTTATTGCAAGCTCGGTGTCAGATAGCGCAACAGGATTTCGAGGCAGCTATCTCGAATCTTTATGAAGCCGGAATGCTGGACACTTCAACAACAGACGAAATGCAGATCAAACAGCTGCTGTCACAAGCGGTTGTCAACCAGGATCGACTGCTGCGATCTGAAGATAAGCTGGGTGACCTGGATTACTTCTATCAAACATTGCTAGTACAGGAACCGGGTCAGGCAAGCTACTACCTGCAGCTGGCATTAATCAGACAGCAACGTGGGGATCTTGATGGTGCCATCGGAGCATTGTTGCAAATTCAACATGACGAGACTCTGGGTAGTGATGTGCGCCTGCTGCTGCAAAAAGTGCAACGGGAGAAAGACCAGATTAAAAGTGCAGCCGACATCATTCCTTTGCGAGTCGAGGGTCCGCGATTGATTGTAAATGCGGTGCTGGACGGTCAGTTTCCATTACGTTTATTGCTCGATACTGGGGCTGCCCTCACCATGGTAAGCCCTGGGATTTTGAAGCATGCAGGCTATGAGGTGAATCCGATCCACAGGCAGAATTTTCAAACTGCCAACGGCATTGTTCAGGCCCCGATTGTAAGAATCGGGAATCTTGCAATCGAGTCACATGTTGAATCTGAGCTCTCGGTGGGTTCGATTCAGCTTGATTTGGGTGCCGAAGCGGATGGCCTGTTAGGAATGAATTATCTCAAGCACTATCGCTTCAGTGTGGACCAGGCGGAGCAGGTGCTGTATCTGTCCCCTCGTTAGAATCCATTGTGAGTTTTCAGGGGTTCGTGACTATCCGGAGAATTGCCTGTTTTCGATTTTTCTTGGGACTTCAGGCATTAAGCCATTGCTTTGGACGAGTCAAACTTCGATAATACGCGCATTGATTTACCCCCCCAAGACCGAAGGTAACGAACGAGGATCGAGCAGTGGCCAAACCTGGATTGGAGAGCGTTTTTGCTGACTGGAAGGAGCGTGAAGCGCTTGCCGAGGGAATGATTCCGCTGATCGGGAATCTCTATCGGCGCAATGTCGTGATCTATATCTATGGCAAGCCTCTGTTCAATGAATCTGTCATTGAAATTATGAAAAATCATCGATTTGTTCGCCAGATCGAACAGAATGAACTGTCTGAATTCGAAACCTACCCAATGCTCGAGACCATCGCAAAACTGGATCTTGGACCGGCTCATCTTGATCTGGGCAAACTCACTTCCCGCTATATGGCTGATGATGAAGGATTATCTATCGCCGATTATGCGCGAAAAGAGTGTGCATCCATTATCGGTAGCTACTCACCACCGATACCCAGACCAAGAGATGTAGTGATTTATGGATTTGGCCGGATCGGTCGACTGGTCGCCAGACTATTGATTGAGAAAACCGGTGCTGGTCACCAACTGGTATTGAAAGCAGTGGTTCTAAGGCCACCGAAAAATCCGGCAATTGACCTTGCTAAAAGAGCTAGTTTGTTGCGCAGAGATTCGATCCACGGTTCTTTCAGTGGCACCATCAGGATTGATGAAGAAACTAATTCACTAATCTGCAATGGCGTTGTGATTCGATTTGTCTATGCAAACACGCCCGAGGAAATCGATTATACAGAGTATGGCATTGATGATGCGATGGTTATTGACAGTACCGGAATTTTCAAGGACCGGGCTGGTTTGTCGCGGCATCTGCAGTCCAGAGGTGCCAGTAAAGTGCTCTTGTCTGCCTCGGGTAAGGCAGATGTCAAGAATGTAGTATCCGGAGTCAACTCCAATGAGATCGAACCGGATGATGATGTAGTCTCAGCGTCTTCCTGCACCACCAATGCGATTGTGCCGGTATTGAAGTGTATCAATGATAAATTTGGTATTGTACACGGACACATGGAGACAGTTCATGCGTTCACTAACGATCAGAATCTGGTGGATAATTATCATTCAAAAGAACGCAGAGGTCGAAGCGCGCCGCTAAATATGGTGCTGACATCTTCCGGTGCAACCAGATCCGTTGGTATGTTGCTACCGGAACTCAAGGGAAAATTGACGGGTAATGCAATCCGGGTACCGGTGGCTAATGTCTCTATGGCGATATTGCATCTGCGGGTGGATAAAGAAACAGATCGCGAAGAAGTAAATGACTTTTTGCGTGACGTCTCGCTCAATTCAGAGTTGCAACGCCAGATTGATTACACGGTTTCATCAGAAGTATCGTCCAGCGATTTTATTGGCAACCGCCATGCAGGTATTGTTGATTCATTTGCAACGATTGTGGATGGGAAAAATGTTGTGCTTTATGTCTGGTATGACAACGAATTTGGATATAGTTGCCAATTGGTGCGGGTCGCACAGAAGATGGCCGGTATTCACTATCCGATTATTCCGGCGCAACCTGTGTCCGGCAGCTCGACTACCTTGATTGCGGATCGAAAGATCCAGGCTGGATGATCAGGCAGGCGGACGTTCCATTTTTTCTTCGGAAATTGAGTAACCTGCTTCCGGTGGGATACAGAGGAACATGCCTTCTTCACGTTTTTCAGTCCATGGCAGGACAGTTACAATCTGCCGCTCTTCGGCATCTGTCAATGCATCTGCTACCGTGTGACTCTTTGCCAGCATCTCGAGATTAAGCCGGGTTGGAAAAATAATGGTATATTTACCTGCCACAGCTTCCTGAAGAGCTTGTTCCGGATTTATCCAGATCGAATCAACGGATTCATGGCCGTCATGAATCGCCAGATGGTCTGCCGGCGCAACAGCCAGGTAGAAATGCGTGTCGAATCGCTTCGGCATCATCTCCGGGGTAATCCAGTGGGAGAACTTGTGTAACAAGTCAAGGCGTAGTGTCAGATCTTCCTTCTCCAGGAATTCACTGATGGTCATCTCACCTTTACTCAAGGGCAGTTGGTAGTGGCCCAGCGGAGTCAGTCGGGCGTTGTCGATCACTTTCTGGCTGCCGGTTTCACTGGCCAGAAGAATGCCGCATTCTTCGAAAGCTTCTCTGATGGCAGCTACCTGTATAGCCAATTGGGTATCATTCAGGTCTTCTGCACCGATACATCTGCTCCTGACCGCCCCATCGCCAGCGGCTACCTTACCGCCTGGAAAAACCAGCGCACCCGATGCGAAATCAATTTGGTGATGGCGCACCACCATAAACACCTGCAGCCCATCGCTTGAATCTCGTAGCATCAGTATGGTCGCTGCTGGAACCGGTTCGGGGATTTCTCTCTTGGTCATGAATAGCTCTCTGGCATGAAATGGGTAATGCAGTATTACTTATCAGGGGGCTATAAGTAAACTGTCTCTGGAATTCCGTTCCTGGAGTTATTGAAAGCGAAAACCCCCGGCTTTGCGGGCGGATTGTTATTGCATGAACCCCTTGCTGGAGCATAGTTAAAGAAAGTGGCTCACCCGGCCAGGGCTGCGCTATATCTGAAAGCAACATTGATTGGTAGTGGCACCGGAAGGGCAGGCTTGTCAGAGACCCTCACAGACAGG
>CAZNFE010000110.1:0-8218 GCA_964571945.1 uncultured Pseudomonadales bacterium | reverse complement strand
CGGGAAAAGTACCAAGGAGTATCGTCTGTATGAGACACACATGAATCCATCCGTGGAGTTCGACGACGGCATCCCTGCCGCCGACGGTCTCAAACAGACACTACCTGCTTCAGGCGCACCGGGTTTCGATTGGTGGTATACCTGATTCGGGCAGTAAATGGTTTACTCGCTATTCGGACCCTGCTATTTCGTCAGAAATAAATTCGGATCCACGCGTGCGTTATTCAAACTGACGCTCCAGTGCAGATGTGGTCCGGTGACTCGCCCCGTTTGACCCACCGCGCCGAGCAAGTCACCTGCGGAGACGATGTCCCCTGGTTGCACATCGATCCTGCTCATATGACAGTACATGGATATGAGTCCGTAACCATGGTCGAGCAGTACCGTATTGCCATTAAAAAAATAGTTGCCAACAACGGTGACCTTACCGCTGGCTGGCGCCACGATTGCCGTACCTTCTGCAGCTGCCAGATCCAATCCGCTGTGCGGATTTCTGGGTTGATTGTTGTAAAAACGGCGCAAGCCAAAAGTACTGGAAACCACCCCATGGGTTGGCAGAATAAATGAAGTTACCGGGATTCCCGAGTCATCCCAGTTAACAAACGCCTCATCCATCTCCGCTCTCTCTTGCCGGATCCTGGCCAGATCCTCTGCCGTTGGATTTACCTGGCGCTTATTCGTCAGGGTTAAGTACTGTGTCTGGTATTCCCTGGACTTGATATCGAAAGACACCGATTTCATGCCATCCACTTGAACTGAGTAGGTTCCGGGAACATGCGCTAGTGAGATGCCTATTACCGCCAGCCAATGGTTTCGGGAATCGTCCTTGAGCACCATTACCTGATTGTTTTCAAATGTCACCAGAGGCCTGTGATTGGATTCGATGCCAACTATTGCCAGACCGCCCGGCACTGGGGACGCTGTTGGTCGAGCCGTCTGTGCCACAACGAATCCACAACAAATCATCAACAGCACAACACCGACAAAATGCAGGGTAGATTTCAACATTTCGTTGCTTGTTGAATTCATTGCTGATACTTGGGTTTAACACTGTCCACCCGGGCGATGATTTCACCCTGGTGCAACCGCGCAGAGATTTTGTCGCCCGGAGATACAGACTCGACGTTTCTTAAGATGACCGGCCTGGTATCGGTGGTTGTTACGATTGCATAACCTCGTTCGAGGGTCGCCAGTGGACTCAGTGCATTGAGACCCTGAGCAGCCAATGCCAGTCGTCGGTTGTTTGCTTCCAATATCTGATCTAATCTGGATTTAAGTCGTAGCACAAGAGTTTGTAAAACAAGTTTTTCATGGGAAATCAGATGAGCTGGATTTACCAGTCGAGAAGCCATCAGGGTTACGTTAGCCCTGGTCTGTCTGATCCGATTGAGAGTGGCACGAGTTAACCGGATTTCCAGGTCATCCAGCCTCTGTGCCTGATCCTGTAATCGTTGGCCTGGGTGTCGCATCCGCCTTGACAGATTTGAAAGGGTGGCTTCCATGGCGTCAAGCTGATTCACTATAAAGCTGGTGTAGCGGTTTTTGTAGCCAGCCAGCATCTGTTGCCACTCGTCCTGGTCAGGGCTGATTAACTCGGCCGCTGCTGAAGGGGTTGGTGCTCGCAGATCAGCAACAAAATCGGCAATTGTGTAGTCCACTTCATGGCCTACGGCACTGACAATGGGGATGTCGCTTGCGTAGATAGCCCTGGCTACTTGCTCGGCGTTGAAAGCCCACAGATCCTCCAGAGATCCACCACCACGAGTAAGCAGGAGCAGATCAAACGGTTGTCTGGTGTATAGGTTTGCGATCTCGATAGCTGCTGCAATCTGATCGGGAGCCTGATCACCCTGAACCTGAACGGGCAATATCGTCAGGGGGATAGCAGGAAAGCGGCGTTTCATCACGCTAAGGACATCTCTGATAGCCGCACCGGTGGGTGAAGTGATTACACCAATATGTTCCGGCAGGGAAGGAATTTCCGACTTGTGTGCATCATCGAACAGGCCTTCCTGATACAGTTTCTGTTTCAACTCATCAAAGGCTCTGCGGAGTGCACCATCACCCGCTACTTCCATTTGCTCGACGATCAGTTGGAAGTCGCCGCGCCCTTCATAGATGCTGACTTTGCCATGTATTATGACTTGTGAACCATCCTCGGGTTTGAAGTTAGTGAATCGATTTCGGTTGCGGAACATGGCACATCGAATCTGGGCTTTGTCGTCCTTTAGTGTGAAGTACCAGTGACCGGATGATGGACGTGACATATTGGATAACTCGCCAGCCACGAAAACGCGTGCAAACTTCGCTTCGAGCAGGGAACGTGCCTGCCGATTCAGGTCGCTTACACTGAGAATTTCACGGTTTTCCAGGGGCATTTACGAATAGCCGATAGTCTATGTGGATGAGGATGTTACAGAACATCCAACGGAAAGGAAATTCCCGGATAATGAAATAGTATCAGGTGCACCTCTATGAGTGCTTCGACAATTGAATACGGCCCGGCTGGTTCCTGTCGGTATGCCGCATCACCGGAAACGTCTCTGACAAGCGTTTACTTCCGGTGCCGCGAAGAAAAACCGGGAACTGACAAATCTCACAGGAATGGATTTGTTGTTTGCAAGCTCACTGGAAGTGGCTGGTCTGCCAGTTCGCATTTTATTGACTTTGGTCATTGTTTTAGCGGTGTATCTTCGTGTCAAGGTCTTGATTCCAAAATCAAACCAGTGTACATTCTGCATCCGCGTGAGCACACTTTCTGAAGTGGAACCAGTTACATAAGTTGAAGTGTTTTTTGAGTGGATTCGACAGGTTGACACACTCCCTGGTGGCCTGTAAATGTCGATATTGAATTCGGAGTTACTTATGACCAGGCGGAGTCCGTCACTGTCAGCAACCTCCCCTCCTATTGCCTTTCGCCGCACTTTAAATTCAGAGAATTTGCAGTCAGTCAGCCCTGACCCGATTTTCAAGCCAGCCTCTAACGGGAGAATTTGCAGTTGAATATCGCGAACTCCAGTCTAATCCCACTAGTAATCTATTTTATATCAGTGCTGGGTTTAACCGCACTGGTTGTTGTGCTCGCCTGGCTGGTGGGTGGCAGAATCAAAAGACGTCCGGCAACAGAAGAACCATTTGAGTGCGGTATCGTATCCGTTGGCACTGCGCAGATTCCGATCTCGGTTGAGTTTTATCTGATCGCCATGTTCTTCGTTATATTTGATCTTGAAACAGTGTTCATATTTGCGTGGGCGGTAGCGTTTCAAGAGCTTGGATGGGCCGGATACCTGGCGACCGTCGTGTTCGTGTTTATCCTGGTACTCGCCCTGATCTATGAATGGAAATCCGGTGCTCTCGATTGGGGAATCAAGACCCGTACAGGCCTGGAGAAAGTGTAATGGAGTGGAGCCTTGACCCTGTAAATGAGCAGGTACCAGTCAAACAGATTGACGAAAAATTTGAAGAGCAGATAAAGCGAAATATTCTTCTTACCACACTTGAAGACATGCTTGCCTGGGGCAGGCACCATTCAGTCTGGCCGTACAATTTTGGCATTTCGTGCTGTTATGTGGAGTTTGCGACCACACTGACCGCCCGTTTTGATGCAGCGCGTTTTGGATCAGAGGTGCTTCGTGCGTCACCAAGACAAGCAGATCTCATGATCGTTGCCGGGACTCCTTTTCTCAAGATGACACCAATTATTCAGCGGCTGTGGGAGCAGATGCTGGAACCTCGATGGGTGATTTCGATGGGTTCATGTGCGAATTCCGGGGGTATGTACGATATCTATAGCGTCTGCCAGGGTGTAGATAAATTTATCCCCGTGGATGTCTATGTTCCGGGTTGTCCACCCAGACCGGACGCTGTCTTGCAGGGATTAACGTTGCTGCAGGATCAGATAGGGAAAGAACGTCGTCCACTTAGCTGGGTAGTCGGTGATCAGACAGTTGTGAAACCTGAGAAGATCAGCCAGAGAGACGTGAAACATGAAGAGCGGATGCGAACTACTGATCTGAGGCCACCCGATCACGTGTAAAGCGGCACAAGGACAGCGCTTAGAGTCGCAGGATTCTCAAAGGACCGAGAAACAAGACCAAACCAGACGATATTGTAATCATTACTCCGGGAAATAATCCATATGGCGACGGTGCGCCAGATCGGCAGTTCAGACAGTGCGGAACAAACCAAGATTGTTAGTGACCTGATTGACAAGTTTGATGAGTCAAATTTCGTCACCCAACATACTATTGATGAAATACCAACCCTCTGGGTAACCAAAAACCAGATCAGGGCGGTATTGAGCCACCTGAAGCAGTCGGGGTTCCCGATGTTGCTGGATCTGACTGCTGTTGATGAGAGGACGCGTGTTAACACGCAGGGTCTCCCGGATAGCGATTTCACGGTGGTGTATCATCTGCTGTCGTTTCAGTTTGGCGCTGATATGCGGCTCAAGGTTGCATTGCCTGAAACGGACGTCAGCATTCCTTCAATCTGTGATATCTGGCCGAATGCCAACTGGTACGAACGCGAAGTATGGGACATGTTTGGCATTCAGTTCGATGGCCACCCCAATCTGACCAGAATATTGATGCCCCCCACCTGGGTAGGCCATCCACTCCGGAAAGACCACCCGGCCAGGGCAACCGAGTTGGATCCCTTCAAGATGACGCCCGAGCATCAAAACCGTGAACAGGAAAGCCTCTTGTTCAAGCCGGAAGACTGGGGGATGAAGCGCCGGCACAAGGATACCGAATTCATGTTCATGAACATGGGACCGAATCATCCCAGTGCACATGGAGCATTTCGTATTGTGTTGCAGTTGGACGGTGAGGTTTTGGTGGATTGTGTACCTGATATTGGCTATCACCACCGTGGTGCAGAGAAGATGGCGGAACGTCAGACATGGCATTCGTTCATTCCCTATACTGATCGAATTGATTATCTCGGTGGGGTAATGAACAACATGCCGTATGTCATGGCAGTTGAGAAGATGGCCGGAATCAAAGTGCCGGATCGTGCCAAAGTGATCCGTATCATGCTATGCGAGATATTCAGAGTGCTTAGCCACATACTGTTCTATGGCACATACGCCCAGGATGTCGGTCAGATGTCGCCGATCTTCTATCTGTTCACCGATAGAGAACAGGCATTTCGAATTATTGAAGCAATAACCGGAGGTCGAATGCATCCGGCCTGGTTCAGAATAGGTGGCGTTGCACAGGATCTGCCCATCGGCTGGGATAAACTGGTGCGTGACTTTGTCGAGTATTTTCCAAAACGGCTGGATCACTATGACAAGATGATCATGCAGAACAGCATTCTCAAAAAACGCTCCCAGGGGATCGGTATTTACAGCACGCAAGAAGCCATAGATTGGGGCGTCACAGGTCCGGGTCTGCGGGCTACAGGAATGGATTTCGACTTCCGAAGAGATAGACCGTATGGGGGATATGACCAGTTTGATTTTGAAATACCCACAGCTCAGGGTGGAGACATTTATGATCGAGCCGTGGTGCGTATAGAAGAGATGCGTCAGAGCATTCGTATTATTGAGCAGTGCTTAAACAATATGCCAGAGGGGCCATACAAATCTGACCATAAGCTGACCACACCGCCAGCTAAAGAGCGCACCATGCATGATATTGAAACGCTGATTCAACACTTTATTAATGTTAGCTGGGGGCCTGTCATACCTACCAGTGAGTGCAGTGTAACCATTGAAGGCACTAAAGGACTAAACACTTACTATCTTATCTCGGATGGTGGCACGAGTTCCTACCGAACCCGAATACGCACCCCTTCATTTGCTCATTTGCAGCAGATACCTTTGATCAGCAACGGGCTTCTTATTGCAGACCTTGTTGCGAACGTCGCTAGCATCGATTTTGTGATGGCGGATGTGGATCGATAATAAGCTAACAGGGCATAAAGATGAGCGCAGTTACAAACGACATGATTAACGCACTTTCACCACAGGAGATCGATGCGATTGAAGCCGAAATCGAGCATCTCCCGGATCGAAAATCTGCAGCGATTGACGCGCTAAAAATTGTGCAGAAGCATCGGGGTTGGGTATCAGATGAAAGTTTGAAGGCTACAGCGAAACTGCTCGGAATGTCCGAACATGAATTGGATGGCATTGCGACTTTTTATTCGCTTATCTTCAGGAAGCCGGTGGGTGAAAAAGTTGTCATGTATTGCGATAGCGTTTCTTGCTGGATTATGGGCTGCAATAAAGTTCGAGATCAGTTGAAAGAGAAATTGCAGATTGAACCGGGACAGACGACGGCAGACGGCAAATACACTTTATTGCCGGTGACCTGCCTGGGTGATTGTGATCATTCCCCGGCGATGATGGTGGGAGATGAGCTTCATCATGATCTGACCCCCGATAGCATAGACAAGATCTTTGAGGAAGACTCATAACATGGAAACACCACTCACTAAAAACATGCGCGCTGATAAGTCACCGGTTGACTTGTCCGTCTATATGAGCTCGGGTGGTTACGAAGCGGTTACCAAAACAATTGGTAAATCATCACCTGCAGAAGTACTTGAAGTAATAAAGGAATCAAAATTGCGCGGACGTGGTGGTGCCGGATTCCCGACTGGCATGAAGTGGAGTTTTGTGCCGATGAATGCAGAGGATACCGGACACAAATATCTGGTTGCCAATGCCGATGAAATGGAACCAGGTACATTTAAAGATCGATTGATAATGGAGCAGGACCCTCACCAGTTAATTGAGGGGATGATCCTTTCTGCCTATACCATTCAGGCGGACGTGGGATATATCTTTATCCGGGCGGAATATCATGATGCCATCAGGGAACTGAAGAAGGCGCTTGCTGCTTGCCATGAGAAGGGATTTTTAGGTAAGAATATTCTCGGGTCAGGATATAACCTGGACATCCACGTTCACGTGAGTGCGGGTCGATACATCTGCGGTGAGGAAACGGCATTACTGAATTCTCTCGAGGGAAAGAGAGCAAACCCGAGAGCGAAACCACCTTTTCCTCAGGTGAGCGGCCTGTGGGGACGACCAACGATCGTGAACAATGTGGAATCGCTCGCCTGTATCTCACACATCGTGAATAACGGCCCGGACTGGTTTAAATCATTGGGAACTGGTGAGGATGCGGGCACCAAGCTGTTTGGCATCAGCGGCAGGGTTAAGAAGCCAGGAACCTGGGAACTCCCCATGGGCACTCCCATCAGGGAATTGCTGGAGCAACATGCCGGCGGCATGCAGGATGGCTATAAGCTGCGCGGGTTCCTGCCAGGCGGCGCTTCAACCGATTTTCTGGTGGAAGAACATCTGGACCTTGCTATGGATTATGACGTCATCATGAAAGCAGGTAGTCGCATGGGTACCGGACAGATGATCATTTTGGATGATAAAACCTGCCCGGTTGCCATGGTAGAGAATATCGTGAATTTCTTTGCGCGTGAATCCTGTGGATTTTGTACGCCATGCAGAGAAGGATTGCCGTGGGTAGAGAAAGTAGTGCACTCGATAGAGGTTGGTGAAGGAGTTCCGGAAGATTTGGAAATACTGGAACGGCAGGGACGATTTATCGGTGCCATAGGGAACACCCACTGTGCGCTGGCACCAGGTGCTATCGAGCCTTTGACCAGTGCCCTTAAATACTTCAGGGAAGATTTTGAACAACATATACGAGATAAAAAGTGTCCGTATTAAATGTAGTAACCAATGTCATTGATTTCTGTATAGCAGGAATAACAGGAGCCGAGCATGCCGACAATAATTGTTGATGGAATATCCTACCAGGTGGATGCCAACGACAATTTGCTCGAGGCGCTGCTTGGGGCAGGTATTGACATACCCTACTTTTGCTGGCATCCGTCCATGGGATCGATTGGCTCCTGTCGCCAGTGCGCGGTGATTCAGTATCGGGATGAAGAGGATGAGCGGGGCCGCCTGGTAATGTCGTGTATGACACCTGTGACAGACGGAGCAATTTTGTCAGTCGATGCCAAATCTGCGGTTGATTTTCGAACTTCCGTTATCGAGAATCTGATGACCAATCACCCCCATGATTGTCCGGTGTGTGAAGAAGGCGGTGAATGCCATCTTCAGGATATGACCGTGATGTCAGGTCACAACGTACGGCACTACAAAGGTCTGAAGACAACCCATCGTAATCAGTATCTTGGACCCTTCCTCCACCATGAAATGAATCGATGTATGACCAAA
>CAZNFE010000109.1:1770-8219 GCA_964571945.1 uncultured Pseudomonadales bacterium | reverse complement strand
GCCGTAATTATTCATATATTCGTTGTTAATCAATAACATATAAACATCATTATGATTACAATCCGGTCTGGCACCTTGACTTTCTGGTGCCGAATGTTATTGTCTCCAACCCGCTCGACAAGGATCAAACGTACGTGGCATTCGGAATCGATCGGGAGAGGTCGATTGATGCCATGATTCATCCTGTTGCAGATGCCGCTTGAATCATCGGAATCAACCAAATTTTGCAACCTCCTGTTTGAAGTATATTTCTATACGCGTTAGCCGCCAGTGCCGCAGATGCCGAGATTTGTACTTTATATGGCGGGCCATAACGAGAACAATGAGCAGAGTGATACCAGAGCGCATACTGTACGGCTTACCACCAAAATCGGGTTTGTATGAACCATCAACGGAAAAAGATTCCTGCGGTGTAGGTTTTGTCGCGCATATCAAAGGTACTGCAAGCCACCAGATTATGCTGGATGCGAGTCATATCAATTCCCGCATGGATCATCGCGGTGGGTGTGGTTTTGAGCAAAACACGGGCGATGGAGCGGGCATTCTCACCGCAATGCCCTACAACTTTTTCAGAAACATCGCTCGCGATACCCTGGGTATGGCTTTGCCGCCTGACGGCTTGTTCTGTGTCGGCAATATTTTCCTGCCGAATGATGAACAGGAACGTACATTCTGTAAGGAATCAATCAGCAGCATTGTAACAGAAGAAGGCCAACAGTTTCTTGGCTGGCGAACTGTTCCGGTCAATGCTGACCGCGCTGATGTCGGACCCGCGGCAAGGAGCGCCCAACCTCATATAGAACAGTTGTTTATCGGTGCAAATTCCGACCTGTTAAACGATCAATTCGAACGAAAACTGTATGTAATTCGCAAGCGCTTCACAAACTTGTTGCGCGGTAACAAGAATCTCGCGGAAGCTCTGCTGGTTTACGCTTGTAGTCTTTCCAGCAAGATCATTGTATATAAAGGCATGTTGACTCCAGGTCAGCTGTTCCCATTTTATGATGACTTGCAACATGCCAGTTATGAAACGCATCTGGCAATGGTCCACTCGAGATTCAGTACCAATACCTTCCCATCCTGGGACCGTGCACAGCCGAACAGGTTTATGAGTCATAACGGAGAAATTAATACATTACGCGGTAATGCCAATTCCATGACATCGCGGGAAGGGATCGCTAAATCAGATCTGTTTGGTGACGACATTACAAAGCTGTTCCCGATCGTAGAGCCCGATTGCTCTGATTCAGGATCATTCGACAGCGTTCTCGAATTCCTGTTGATGTCCGGTCGCACCCTGCAGGAATCCATTATGATGATGATTCCTGAAGCCTGGCAGGCCGATACAAATATGCCTCAGCATAAAAAAGATTTCTATGAATACAACTCTGCTCTCATGGAGCCCTGGGACGGTCCTGCCTCCATTGTATTCACAGATGGTCATTACATTGGCGCCGTTCTGGATAGAAACGGTCTAAGACCAAGCAGGTACTACGTCACTACCGATGATAAGGTAATCATGGCTTCAGAAGTAGGTGTACTACCGGTACCACCCAAAAACGTTTTGCTCAAAGGCAGATTGCAGCCAGGAAAAATGTTCCTGATCGATTTCGAACAGGGGCGCCTCATTCCTGACGAGGAAATTAAAGATACTTTCTCCAGGGAAAGGCCCTATGGCGACTGGTTACGTGATCAGAAACTGACGTTCGCTCAGCTCAACCTTACTCAGTCCGAACACCAATTCGAACCGGACTCCCTGATCCAACGCATGCAGGCGTTCGGTTATACAGTCGAAACCGTGCAATTCATGCTGAAACCTCTCGTTACTGAAGCCCGAGACCCGCTTGGATCCATGGGTAACGATTCAGCACTGGCATGCCTGTCCGATTCGTCTCGCATGATCTATGACTACTTCAAACAGTTGTTCGCTCAGGTTACGAATCCGGCGATAGATTCGATTAGAGAAGAAGTCGTCATGTCGCTGCAGTGTTTTATCGGACCCGAATCAAATATTCTGCAGGTTTCTCCCGAGCACGCCCACCGCCTCTGCATTCCCCATCCGATTCTCTCCAATGAGGAATTGGGTGCGCTAAAGCGGATCGACTATCGTGGCTGGAAATCCAAAGTAATCGACATCACCTATGATAAGGATAAAGGCAAACAGGGATTCCTGGATACGTTGGACAGAATCTGCAAAGAAGCCGAACAAGCCATCGAAAACACATTTTCTCTTGTTATTCTTTCTGATCGGAACATCTCTGCACAACGAATACCGATCAGCTCACTAATCGCAACCGGTGCTATTCACGAACATCTGATAACCACCCACCAACGCACTCAAATTGGTATTGTCGTGGAATCAGGAGAAGCCAGAGAAGTCCAGCATCACTGCTTGCTGGTAAGCTATGGCGCAGATGCTGTAAATCCCTACCTCGCTTTCGAAGCGCTGTGGGAATTGAAAAGAGAAGGCAGGCTGATCGCTGAGGGAATCGATACGGATGAGGATATTGTAACCGCATACCAAAAGGGTGTTGGAAAAGGGATGCTCAAGGTGATGGCTAAAATGGGCATCTCAACACTGCAATCCTACAAGGGTGCCCAAATCTTTGAAGCGGTGGGATTAGCCGATGAAATTATTGAGCGATGCTTCGCGGGCACAGCGAGTCGGGTTGAGGGCATCAATTTTGAAATACTGGTTCAGGAACTGGAGCAACGCCATGAACTGGGTTACCCCCCGAGAGGTGACAGTGCAATAAAAGTTTTGCCGAATCCCGGTGACTTCCACTGGCGAAACGGCGGTGATCGACACATGTGGGACCCTACTGCCATCTCAAACCTGCAGTTAGCAGCTCGAACTGGCAGCCAGGATGCGTATTGGAAATTCGCCCATCACACCAATGATGAAACTACCCGTGCCTGTGCACTAAGAGGATTGCTGCAATTCAGAAAAAACGTGAACGATGGCCCAATTGCCATTGAGGAAGTTGAACCCGCAACTGAAATCGTGAAAAGGTTCGCCACAGGTGCAATGAGTTTTGGCTCTATATCCGCTGAAAGTCATGAAACGCTTGCCATCGCAATGAATCGTCTGGGAGCCAAATCAAACACCGGCGAAGGCGGTGAAGACTCCGACCGCTTTATGCCTCTGCCGAACGGGGATTCAAAAAGGTCTGCGATTAAGCAGGTCGCCTCCGGCAGATTTGGCGTGACCAACTGGTATCTGGCTAATGCAGATGAGATTCAGATCAAAATTGCCCAGGGCGCCAAGCCAGGCGAAGGTGGTGAACTTCCCGGGTCAAAAGTAGATCCATATATCGCTCGAATCAGGCATTCCACACCTGGAGTGGGGCTGATCAGCCCGCCTCCTCACCACGATATCTATTCAATCGAAGATATTGCGCAATTGATCCATGATCTCAAAAATGCCAATCCGGAAGCAAGAATCAGCGTTAAGCTGGTTTCTGAACTCGGGGTTGGCACCATCGCTGCTGGAGTCACCAAGGCAAAGACTGATCATCTGGTCATTGCAGGGCATGATGGAGGCACCGGTGCTTCACCATTGACCTCAATTAAACACGCCGGATTGCCCTGGGAACTGGGTATTGCTGACACGCATCAAACACTGGTGATGAACAATCTCCGATCTCGCGTGGTGCTGCAAACAGACGGCCAGTTAAAGACCGGCAGAGATGTTGCGATTGCTGCAATACTAGGTGCCGAGGAATTCGGTTTTTCTACCGCACCGCTTATAACGATGGGCTGCATCATGATGCGCAAGTGCCATCTTAATACCTGCCCGGTCGGCATAGCCACCCAGGATCCGGAACTCAGGAAGAAGTTCAAAGGCAAACCCGAGCACGTGGTAAATTACCTGATGATGGTTGCCGAGGAACTGCGTCAGATCATGAGCCAGTTGGGTTTTCGTACTGTCAACGAGATGATTGGGCGCGTCGATGTACTCGAGAAGGAACGAGCTCTGCAGCACTGGAAAGCCAAGGGACTTGACCTTTCACCGATGCTCATGCCGGCACAGATCATCTATGAGCATACCGGCGTCTATAAGATGATCGATCAGGATCATGGCCTGGCAGATGCGCTCGATAACGAACTTATCCGGCTCGCTGAACCTGCACTAGAGCATGGTGAAAGAGTGACCATCGAACTGCCCGTGATCAACACTAATCGCGTTGTGGGCACCATGCTGTCTCATCAAATCGCTCTGCGGTGCGGGGCCGAAGGGCTCCCGGATGACACCATCAAAATCAAATTGAAAGGCTCTGCAGGTCAGAGCATCGGCGCATTTCTTGCCAAAGGCGTCACCATTGAAGTCGAAGGCGATGCCAATGATTATGTTGGTAAAGGACTTTCCGGTGGCAAGATCATCATCTACCCACACCGGGAAAGCACATTTAAGGCGGAAGCAAACATTCTGGCAGGTAATGTATTGCTTTATGGTGCAACCAGTGGGGAAGCGTATTTCAGAGGTATTGCGGCAGAAAGATTCTGCGTCAGAAACAGCGGCGCCATCGCTGTTGTTGAAGGTGCAGGCGATCATGCATGTGAATACATGACCGGTGGCAGGGCAGTTATTCTCGGGCCGACCGGACGAAATTTCGGTGCTGGTATGAGCGGTGGAATTGCCTATATCTGGGACGAACAGAAAACATTCAGCAGGCAGTGCAACCTCGGCAGCATCGAGTTGGAACCGCTGATAGCAGAATACGACGTTCAGGAACTCCAGGTACTGATACAGAACCACTTCCAGTATACGAAGTCCACAGTTGCTGAAAGAATTCTGGAGTCCTGGGATGAATCACTGCAACACTTTGTCAAAGTCATGCCAGTTGATTACAAACGCGTCTTGCTGGAGATGGCAGCAAGCGAAGAAGCAACAGCAGTAGGCTAGTATGATGAAAACCCAAACGACCGGATGTGAGAGATTAAATGGGTAAACCTACCGGCTTCCAGGAATTCGAACGGGTCACCGAACCCTACCGTGAAGCTTCGCAAAGGATAGCGGATTTCAAGGAAATCTATACGCCGCACCAGGAGCAGCAGCTCACCACCCAGGGAGCCAGGTGCATGGACTGCGGAGTGCCATTTTGCCAGTCTGCCGAAGGCTGTCCGGTTTATAATCTGATTCCCGAGTGGAATGACCTGGTGTATCAAAAGCAGTGGTCTCAGGCACTTGAACGCCTGCATAAAACTAACAATTTTCCGGAGTTCACCGGCAGAGTTTGTCCAGCACCGTGTGAGGGCGCCTGTGTACTGGGCATCACCAATCCACCAGTGACCATCAAGAATATCGAGTGTGCAATTGCTGATCGAGGCTTCCAGGAAGGCTGGGTGCAACCCATCCCCCCGCAGACGCGAACAGATAAGTCAGTCGCAATCGTCGGCTCGGGTCCTGCTGGCCTTGCAGCGGCAGCACAGCTCAATCAGGCCGGTCACCAGGTGACCGTATTAGAGAGAGCGGATCGGATCGGGGGGGTGTTGATGTATGGAATTCCAAACATGAAACTGGAAAAACGGATTGTCGATCGCCGGGTTGAGTTGCTGCAAGCAGAAGGTATTGAATTCAGGGTAAATGCCGATGTAGGAGGAACAGGCAAACATGCCGTCAGCGTCACTGCATTGTTGCAAGAGCATGATGCCTTGCTGCTGGCCACGGGTGCGACGGTCCCCAGGGATTTACCAATTCCAGGTCGATCAGGTAATGGTGTTCATTTTGCGATGGAATTTCTTGAAGCCAACACCAGGAGCCTGCTGAATTCAAACCTCAAAGACGGACAGTACATCTCAGCAAAAGATAAAGATGTTATCGTGATTGGCGGCGGAGACACAGGTACTGACTGCATCGGTACTTCCATTCGGCATGGCTGCAAGTCTTTGCTCAACTTTGAAATTCTGCCTATGCCTCCAGCCGAACGCGCTGAAAATAATCCGTGGCCTACATTCCCCCGGATTTACAGGGTAGATTATGGGCATGCGGAGGCAACCACTCTTTTTGGTGAGGACCCTCGCCTTTTCTCTATTTCCGGTACGGAATTTACCCGGGATGACAGCGGCAAGTTAACCGGGATAAATACCACCGGCGTCGACGAGAACTTTCAGCCAGTACCCAATACCGAAAAACACTTTCCAGCAGATCTGATATTCCTGGCCATGGGCTTTCTCGGACCCGAACAGTATATCAATAAAGATCTGGGCATGGCACTGGATGAACGTAGCAACTATCAGGCTGAATATGGCAAGTACCGCACCAGCATACCAAAAGTATTCACGGCCGGTGATTGTCGCCGCGGCCAGTCCCTGGTGGTGCACGCCATCAACGAGGGCCGGCAGGCCGCCAGAGAGATTGATCGTGAATTAATGGGATCAACTCAGTTACCTTGAGCCCTGTAAAGCGATAAAAAAAGGCTGCTGCAAACCGGCAACAGCCCGTCTAT
>CAZNFE010000109.1:0-1670 GCA_964571945.1 uncultured Pseudomonadales bacterium | reverse complement strand
AATGAGACTGCACTCTGTGCGGCACCATCCGGCGTGGTCACCGTGACTGTCACCGGAGCTGACCCGCTTGGCGGTGTAGTCGGCGCCCCCAGCGCAATCCAGACCTGGGTAAATCCCAGACCGCTGGTATTGGGCACCACGCTGAGCGGTGTGTTCTGTATTTCACAACCTTCGGTACCCGTGTCATAGGATATGCTGGTACCGGCCGGTAGAACGCCATTGTACACATCTGCTATATCCACCACGACGGTACTGGTACCGGTGGTAAGACTGACCGTTTCACCAGTGCCGGGTGGCGCCTCTTTAGTTACTAACCAAGTCGGGTCTGTATCTCCTATGGTGAACGGTGTACCCCCAGAAATTGTTGTCCCATCATTCGCTATGACACTTGACCCGGTAGTATATTCCCCAAAACCGGGGCCCCCTGCGGATATATTCACTGCGCTGATAAATTCACCGTTCAGAGCATCGCGCACGCTCATATAAGCTCCGGAACCACTCATCAGAAGCACCATGCTGCGACGGATATCGACCGGGTCTCTGGTACAATATCGAGATCCAGTGGTACAGGGTAATGTTGTACAAACTGCTGTACGGTCACTGATGTTCTTGGGACATAAAGAGCCATTATAAATCAGGTTACCTGCATTAAAGCTGCCATTTGAATTGAAATCCAGGAAGATCTCTTCCTCGCCGCCTTCCTGATAACATACAGCAGTAATTGCGGTCGTGTCCGTTACCGGTGATACTGGTCCATAACACCAGGGTTTAGTGGGTCCACTGGAGTCATCACCCACATTGCCATTATCAAATACCTGGTCCTCATTTTTATCAACAAATGCTTCGGTTAGATCGACAAAGGGTTCATTGTAGTCGTATTGACCATTGCCATTGGTATCAATAAAACTCTCTTCACCCTGGGCTCTCACCAGTACCGTTGAGCGACCACCGTATGGTTGACCCAATCCACCCAAATAGGCGCTGGCGGTTATGGTCCCTTGCCGTGTAGCAGCCCTACACGGTACGCCCGAGCGTTGAACAAATGGCCCGGTTGCTACGCCGGGGTTAGGAATTTGATGATCTAGATCACCATCATCAAGATTATCGAATTCTTCATCAAGCCAAAATCTGGTATAACTGATTTTCAAAGTCGCACCCGGCATACAGTCTAATGAAGATGGTTCACATGTTATACCACTGCCATCTCCATTCACTGTATAGTCATTCCCCACTCCTTGAACGAGATAAATATCTCCAGCGGTTTGAACGATTACTGAGTAAGCTGTATCCACAAGATATGCCGTATTTCCTGCCGTTCCATTCACCACTGTCACCGGCTCATCATTTATCCGTGCCGCTGGACAACCATCTATACCCAGCTGTCTAAATGGCGCCGCAGGATTAAGAGGTGATCTGGGTTCTTGAGTAAAGAATAATGCAGTACACACTCCATTTAGGGTAGTACATTCCGGATCGACGGAACCCAATTCGGTTGTAAATGACACCGCCGTACCGTCCGGCACCGGATTATTAAAGAAATCTGACATTCTGACCGTGATAGTGGTGATCAAACCATCCAGATTGTTTCCTTCCAGATTAAACGTATCGGTCGATACGGACATACTATTCTGATCCGGGATGCCTGTGTTAACGGTCAGCAATCCAGATAA
>CAZNFE010000108.1:0-8222 GCA_964571945.1 uncultured Pseudomonadales bacterium | reverse complement strand
TCATCGATCATCAGCCCCTTTGAGGGGCTCCCGATCGAAATACCTCCGGCTTTGCAGGAGGATTGTTTTGCAGCAATACGTTTGAATGATCATGCGAGAATCTGACCAAGCCATAATCGATAATTTCCTGGATAACCTCTGGCTGGAAAAAGGACTTTCCGACAATACCCTGAGTGCTTACCGTGCAGATCTGTACACCTTTTCGAACTGGCTAAAAGATCGTGAGCTGAATCTGATGGGTATCTCCCGTGAGCACGTTACACGGTACCTGTCCTACAGACTGGATTTGGGATTGAAGGCAAGATCCACTGCCAGGATGTTGTCGTGCCTGCGAAGTCTGTATCGTTATCTGATACGAGAAAACAGACTCATTGAAGATCCTACCTTGCGGGTAGAGAATCCCAAACTGGGTAGACCGCTACCGGATAGTCTGACGGAGACGGATGTCGAGAGACTGCTGGTTGCACCGGATTTGGCAACACCCATCGGAGTACGAGACAGAACCATGCTGGAAGTACTTTATGGCTGTGGTCTGCGAGTAAGTGAGCTGGTCGAATTGCGGATCAGTCAGGTGAATCTTCGCCAGGGAATAGTTCGGGTTATGGGGAAAGGAAGCAAAGAACGCCTGGTACCTCTTGGTGAAGAGGCGATAGCCTGGATAGTGCAATATATACAGGATGCCCGTAGCGAATTGTTAAAAAACAATCTGCACACTGATATTCTCTTCCCAAGTAATCGTGGTTCGGGTATGACACGACAGGCATTCTGGTATCGAATAAAAGTGTACGCACGTCGGGCTGACATTGGCAAGAAACTCTCTCCGCATACCCTGAGGCATGCATTTGCGACTCATTTGCTCAATCATGGCGCTGATTTAAGAGTGGTGCAGTTACTATTGGGGCACAGCGATCTTTCAACAACACAGATATACACGCATGTTGCCAATCAGCGAATGAAAGAACTGCATCGGGAACACCACCCGCGTGGTTAATTTATGCAACATGCGATCTCTGATGGATTCGCCGTATCCGGACAAGAACTAGCT
This sequence comes from uncultured Pseudomonadales bacterium, assembly GCA_964571945.1. Taxonomy (GTDB): domain Bacteria; phylum Pseudomonadota; class Gammaproteobacteria; order Pseudomonadales; family Azotimanducaceae; genus JASJXV01. The sequence goes on along the minus strand of CAZNFE010000108.1, from coordinate 7,177 downwards.
GATCACATAATTTGTACCATCAGTCGGACAATACCGCAGCAATGTGTATAAATTTGCAACAATCTGCGTTGAATCAGGGTCCAAGTACTGAAATCGGCGCATTCCCTGATCTGCAGATTTGATCAATCGCTTTCGAGAGGCTTTACAGAATTAGATTGAATCTGTGCTGTGAATCGTGCAAAGTGCGCCGGTATTTTCGTATTGAACAATCAGAATCTTTGAGAAGACTTATGAAGAAATCAGTATTTTCGCTATTGGTTATTGGCAGCCTGCTGTCCGGGGCTGTGCTCGCCAAAAGCCCCGAGGATTTGCGGGCATGGCTATTGAAAGTACGACCGGATCTGCCTATCGAAACGATTGCGGACAGTCCGATCAAGGGAATGTATGAGGTGAGGTTGGCCGGGGGGCATATTCTGCATACGACTGCAGATGGCATATTCTTCATCGCAGGAGATTTGTACCAGGTAACAGAGTCCGAACTGATAAATCTCACGGAGGCGGATCGCAATGGTAGAAGGAAGGAATTGCTGGCATCTATTGACGAATCCGAAATGCTGGTTTTCGCACCGGAAAAGCCCAAAGCAACCGTGACAGTATTTACGGATGTCGATTGCACCTATTGCAGAAAACTGCACAAGGAAGTTCCGGAACTCAATAAAATGGGTATTGCGATTCGATACCTTGCTTACCCCAGAGCGGGTGTACCTTCTCCTTCCTACGACAAGATGGTATCTGTCTGGTGTGCGGACGATCCGGAAACCGCATTAACCGAGGCGAAATTGGGTAAAAACCCGCCGCCAAAGACCTGTGCAAACCCGGTCGCCAAACAGTATCATCTTGGTGAAGACTTTGGTGTAACAGGTACACCCGCCCTGATTTTTGAAAGCGGTGAGCTGGTTCCCGGATATATGCCGGCGACTGCGCTGGCAGCCAGACTTGGTATCCATTAGAATTCACCGAACCGGAAGGAACGCAATAAGAGAACTATTCACTCTGGTCAGTGAGTAGTTTTTGTGTAGCTGACCGTTACATTAACAGATGTAGATTAACACCCATGGAAGAATTCCACCGCATTAAACGGCTGCCGCCTTATATTTTCAGCATTACTGACGAGTTAAAAAGGAAGGCGCGGGCGAGGGGGGAGGATATTATCGATTTTGGCATGGGGAATCCTGATCAACCAACGCCTCCACACATCGTCCGGAAGTTAACAGAAACTGTGCAGCGTGGCGATACTCACCGCTATTCACAATCCAGAGGCATCCCAAGACTACGCAAAGCGATCTGCGACTGGTATGCGAGGAAGTATCAGGTCCAGTTGGATCCGGAAACTGAAGCGATCGTTACGCTTGGCTCAAAAGAAGGCATGGCGCATCTCGCACTGGCGATTCTGGGTCCGGGAGATGGCGTTCTGGTACCCAACCCGACCTATCCGGTACATCCGTATGGATTTGTTATAGCAGATGCCGATGTGAAGCATGTACCCCTCACACCCGATGTGGATTTTTTTTCGGAACTGGAGCTTGCGATCAGGAACAGCTGGCCGAAACCCAAAGGACTGGTGATCAATTTTCCGGGAAATCCTTCCACCCAATGTGTCGAACTGGATTTCTTTGAGAGAGTGGTAGAAATCGCCAAAGAGCATAATATCTGGATAATCCAGGACCTTGCCTATGCCGAGATAGTTTTTGACGGCTATGTGGCGCCTTCAATTCTGCAGGTGGAAGGCGCCAAAGATATCGCGGTGGAATTTTATAGCCTGTCCAAAACTTACAATATGCCGGGTTGGCGAATTGGATTCTGTTGCGGAAATTCCACTCTGGTCGGTGCTCTGGCCAGAATAAAATCCTACCTGGATTACGGTACCTTTACACCCATCCAGGTTGCCGCGATCGCTGCTCTGGAGGGGGACCAATCCTGCGTTGCTGAAATAGCCGGTCGATATCGCCGTCGTCGAGATATTCTTTGTGAAGGTCTGAATGCGGCTGGTTGGCCGGTGAAACCACCGAAAGCAACCATGTTTGTATGGGCTCGCATACCAGAGCCATTTGTAAAGATGGGATCATTGGAATTTTCCAAAAAATTGTTACAGGAAGCCAAGGTGGCTGTTTCACCGGGTATCGGTTTCGGTGAGTATGGAGATGACCATGTGCGATTCGCGTTAATCGAAAATGAACATCGAACCCGTCAGGCGACCAGGGGTATAAAGAAAATGTTTCGTGATCATGCTGCTATGATCAAAAACGGATTGAGTATTTAAGGGGATTTGCATTGGCTACAGATGGAAAAAGTATCAGCATCGGACTTTGCGGTCTGGGTACCGTTGGTTCAGGTACATATAATCTGCTCCGCAAAAACCTGCAGGAGATCATTCGGAAAACAGGCACGAAAATAGAGTTTGTGCATGTGGCATGCCTTGAAGACAATCCTGACTGTGATCTCTCTCAGATGAATGTTAGCCGTGATGTTTTTGATGTGGTCAACAATCCGGATGTTGATATTGTCGTGGAACTCATCGGCGGTACGGATCCGGCACGCCTTCTGATTCTGGAAGCGATTGCCCTGGGTAAGCATGTAGTCACTGCAAACAAAGCACTGATCGCAAGACATGGTGACGAAATATTCGCTGCTGCGCAACAAAGAGGCATCATGGTTTGCTACGAGGCAGCCATTGGCGGTGCTATTCCTGTGGTAAGATCGATTCGAGAGGGATTGTCTGGTGATCGGATTGACTGGCTGGCCGGTATTATTAACGGTACATCCAATTTCATCCTCAGCGAAATGGAAGAAGAACGCCGTGATTTTGCTGAGGTGTTGAAAGAAGCCCAGAAATTAGGCTATGCGGAAGCAGACCCGACATTTGACATAGAAGGAATTGATGCTGCTCATAAGTTAACCCTATTGTCATCAATTGCTTTTGGTGTGCCGATAAAGTTCGATGACGCCTATACCGAGGGGATATCAAAGATCACACAGCAGGATATCCGCTATGCAGCGGAACTGGGGTATCGGATCAAGCACCTGGGGATATCCAGGCTGACTGGAGATGGTATTGAATTGCGTGTACATCCGACATTGATTCACAGAAATGATATGTTGGCAAACGTCAATGGCGCGATGAATGCTGTCCTGGTACACAGCGAGGCTGCTGGAAATACCATGTATTATGGTGCGGGAGCCGGATCTAAGCCGACCGCTTCAGCGGTGGTAGCAGATATTATCGATGTTGTCCGTCACATGGATAGCGCCCCGGAAAATCGAATACCATACCTGGGGTTTCAGCCTGAAAGTATTTCGGATAGTCATGTGCTGCCAATAGAGAAAGTGCGATGTGGATATTACTTGCGCATGGATGTATTGGACAAACCGGGGGTTATGGCAAGCGTGTCTTCCATCTTGAGTAAAAATCAGATTAGCATCGAAGCATTGATTCAAAAAGAAGCTGATGAGTTTCCTAACGGACCGACGACGACCAATGTGCCAATCGTCATCATTACTAATCGAGTCGTGGAAGAACTGTTAACGGATGCCATTTTAGAGATTGAAGCGCTCGATGATGTTAATGGCACGGTCTCACGTATTCGAATTGAAGCATTGGAAGGCGAACATGGATGAGCAGACAGGTTTCGCGTCGACAAGCGGAAGCGGAGTTTCAGAGTAATTTACCCTCAGTCCTGAATCACATATTTAGCTGTCGAGGTATTACCAGTACTAACGAACTTGATCTGTCTCTGAATAATCTGATGCCGCCTGATTCATTCATGAATATCAGAGATGCATCAAAGTTGTTAGCTGATTCAATTTCACTTGATCGAAAGATACTGATAGTTGCTGACTTCGATGCAGATGGAGCTACCAGTTGCTCGTTAATGCTCCTTGGGCTGAAGGCAATGGGTGCCACCGCCGTGGACTATCTGGTGCCTAATCGATTTGATTACGGCTATGGCCTGACTCCGGAAATTGTCCAGGTAGCACTTGAGCGTACACCAGATCTCATAATTACAGTAGATAATGGGATTTCCAGTGTCGACGGCGTGGCATTGGCAAAAAGGGAAGGTGTCAGGGTTTTGATCACTGATCACCACCTGGCACCAGAGGTGCTTCCTGATGCAGATGTGATCCTGAACCCTAATCAGGATGGCTGCAAATTTGAAAGTAAGTCCATAGCCGGTGTAGGTGTTGCATTTTACCTGTTGTGCGCGACACGGAAAGTGCTCAAAGAGCAGGGCTGGTTTCCGGCACAGAAGATTCCGCTGCCACGGATGTCGGATTATCTGGATCTGGTCGCATTGGGGACTATCACAGACGTTGTGGCACTTGATTACAACAATCGTATACTGGTGCATGAGGGTGTCCGGCGAATTCGGGCTGGCAGAACGCGGCCCGGAATACTGGCTTTGATTCAGGTATCTAATCGGGCACCTGAGCGATTGCAAGCCTCGGAACTTGGCTTTACGGTCGGACCCAGACTGAATGCGGCGGGTCGGCTTGAAGATATGTCGATAGGTATTGAGTGTCTTACAACCACGGATGCTGATCGTGCACTTCGGTTGGCAGAACAACTGAACAACCTGAATTCGGAACGCAGAGAAATAGAAGACAAAATGAAGCAACAGGCTGAAAAAGATCTTTCTGTGAGATTGAAGCAGGAAGAAGATCTGCCTTTTGGGGTGTGCTTGTATGATTCTGACTGGCATCAGGGGGTGGTTGGCATTCTGGCCTCTCGGATAAAAGATCAGCTGCATCGGCCGGTAATAGTGTTTGCAAATGAAAGCGAGCAGCCCGGTTGTGCACTCAAAGGATCCGCCAGATCGATATCAGGCTTTCATATAAGGGATGCTCTTGCCAATATCAATGCGCGTTTTCCAGGCTTGATGGTGAAATTTGGTGGTCATGCAATGGCTGCGGGCCTCAGCCTGTCCCAGAACGATTTTCAGCGATTTCAAAAGGCGTTCGATGAGGAGGCGCGAAAAGTTCTGCATAGTGACGATCTGTTGGGCACCATCTATAGCGATGGCGAACTGGGTGCTGAGGAACTTAACCTGCAATTTGCAAAGCTTCTGGAGGACGCCGGACCGTGGGGCCAGGGCTTTCCGGAACCTGTGTTCGATGGTATATTTGATCTCGTCGATCAGCGCATTGTCGGCGAGAAGCACCTGAAATTGAAGGTCAGATCGTTGCATTCGCCTGAGCTGATTGATGGCATATTTTTCAACTTTGATCGACTTCAGGATCACCGTCGTGTGAGAATTGCCTATCGAATGAGTGTCAATGAATATAGGGGCAGAGAGTCCATGCAACTAATTATCAGCAATCTGGAGCAGCTATCCTGAATAGGATGTCAGGAGTATTGTCAGGCGGAAGCATGGACTGGTGATTCTATATCATTGGTTCCTTTGTGATGAATGCTTTGAACTCAAATCGAATCTGCAACTGAAAATAGGATAAATAAATGAAAGACGAAACAAAACTGATCCACTCGGGCTATGAGAGCGATCCTGTTACGAAGTCTGTTGCAACGCCAATCTACCAGACGGTTGCATACGAATTTGATAATGCCCAGCACGGTGCAGATCTCTTCAATCTGGCGGTTCCGGGAAACATCTATACCCGGATTATGAATCCAACCACAGATGTGCTGGAGCAACGGGTAGCAGATCTGGAATCTGGTGTTGGTGCTCTTGCGGTGAGTGCCGGTAGTGCGGCAATTAGCTACTCGATAATAAATATCCTGGAAACTGGTAACAACCTGGTAGCGACACCACAACTATACGGAGGCACCTACACGCTGTTCGCGCACATGTTCCCCAAACAAGGTATCGAAGTTCGCTTTGCAAAGAGTGACCGGCCTGCGGATATTGAAAAAGAAATTGATGCGGACACGCGAGCGGTATTCTGCGAATCTATCGGTAACCCGGCAGGAAATGTCGTAGATCTGGAGGGACTGGCGCAGGTGGCACACAAACACGGTGTTCCGCTTATAGTCGACAATACGGTAGCAACTCCTGTACTGACCAAGCCGATAGAATATGGCGCAGATATCGTGGTACATTCGCTGACCAAATACATGGGCGGGCACGGGAACTCCCTGGGTGGTGTGATTGTGGATTCGGGGCAATTTCCCTGGTCAGACCATGCGGATAAATACCCGATGCTGAACACACCCGAACCTTCCTATCATGGTGTGGTTTACACCGAAGCGCTTGGACCGGCAGCATACATCGGCAGGGCGCGCACGGTACCGCTTCGCAATACCGGTGCTGCCCTGTCGCCGTTTAACGCTTTTCTTATTCTGCAGGGCATTGAGACACTGGCGTTGCGGATGGAACGTCATTGCGATAATGCGTTGCGGGTTGCGGAATATCTACAGCGGCACAGGTTGGTTGACTCTGTAAACTACGCTGGATTATCAGACGATCCCTGCTACGAACTGGCGAAAAAATACTGTAATGGTACGCCGGCCTCACTACTGACCTTCGAAATCAAGGGTGGTTTTGAAAACGCGGTAAAATTTTATGATCAACTGCAACTATTCAAGCGGTTAGTGAATATTGGCGATGCGAAATCTCTCGCCTGTCACCCGGCTTCCACAACTCACCGGCAAATGACCGAATCAGAGCAGGTCTCAGCCGGAGTGACACCAGGGATGATTCGACTCTGCGTGGGTATCGAGCACATCGATGATATCATTGCGGACTTGCAACAGGCACTTGACGCATCACAGTAGCTTCTATCGGCAATCGAAACTTGTACCATGGGAGTGAGCACGATCTGCTGCATCTCACGGGTCGATGGGTGATGATTCAATATGAAGAAAGTCAGAAATGAATCCCAACTGCTAAAAGAGGCGCTTCGTGTGGGTCTGATTTATGCTGAAAAACGAGGTGCTGCCGAATTTGAAGCTACCGACTCATCCAAAAAAAAATTGGAATTCGTGTACCGTCTGTTAGTTCATGACAAGCTCATTCAACCGGTTCCGCCTGACCAGGAAAGTGAACCGATGATGAGGCATAAACTCGCGTTGTGGATTTCGCATCAGCTACCGGATGATCACCCATTACTGAAAGACTAGTGAACCTACTGGTGCAGGCTGGGTAGTTCGAGGCTGAACCAAGGTTGATTGTTGTTGGAAGCGAAAACCCCCCGCTTTGCCAGGGAGATTATCAGTGTCCGCTCA
>CAZNFE010000107.1:0-8254 GCA_964571945.1 uncultured Pseudomonadales bacterium | reverse complement strand
TGACAGCAGCCACAATGACCTTGTCAGACAGCTTTTCGACGAAGCAAAACGACGCGGATTGCCCATCCTGTTACCGCTGCTTGATCTGGATGATGCAGCGCATATTTCAGCCGCTGCCGTATGGGGGGGGTTCCAGACGCAGATAGATAACGCATCCAGACGCTACGATCCAGATGCGATAGTCAGTGGGCGAATATATCGGGGCACAGACGAGGGTTGGTCTGCGAATTGGTTCTACCGTACCACAAGCCAATGGCAAAATTTTCAGAGTTATTCCACACAAGCGTCGGATGTCATCAGGGAAGTGATTGATCGCCTGGGAGACGCTCTGGCAAAGCGATATGCCCTGGATTCTAATCGCCTCAATGTCTGGTTGCGTGTGGAGGGGGTGGAACAGTTATCTGACTATGTTCAATTGAGCGAGTATCTCGAGAAGTTAAGTCCGGGTTTGGAGGTGTCTCCGGTACATGTGGAGGAAGATGAGGTACTGTTTCGATTGAGCACCGAGGGCAAGGAAGCACAACTGATTGAATTGATCAGCATGGATCAGAAACTCCTGTACCTTGGCAACAACACGGCTGACTCCCGCGAACTGCAATATCGCTGGGTGCAGCAGTAGTGAGGATGCTAACTGATCCATGTACCGAAGCTAATCGAAGAGCGGGGTCCTGACGATGAGTACGACGCAAAAATACCTGCTGATTTTCGTATTGATTCTGACCTGTGTATTGGTCTACTTGCTGAAACCGATTTTGACGCCTTTCCTGGTTGGTTTGCTGATTGCCTATCTGGGTGATCCTCTGGTTGACAGATTGGAAACGACCGGATTGAAGCGTACGCTGGCGGTGATCCTGATCATTCTGGTATTTATGCTGATGATCGCTGGTGGCGTGTTGGTGTTTATTCCCAGGATGATCCGGGAGCTGATGGAAATTGTCAGTGAATTGCCAGTCATGCTTGCCTGGATGCAGTCGAATGCCGGACCTTTCTTTCAGGACAATCTGGGCGTTGATCCTTTCCACCTTGACCTGGAAATGCTCAGGACTTCTCTGCTGGAACATTGGCAGGGTGCGGGTAGCACCATTGGCGTAATCGTTACCGACATCACCAGGTCCGGGATCTCCCTGGCAGCCGGGTTAGCCAGTGTAGCGCTGGTGCCGATTGTTTCGTTCTACCTGCTCAGGGATTGGGATATTCTGATTGGAAACCTGAGAGATCTGCTGCCGAGGGTATGGGTTAGTTCAGCAGATCAGCTGGCGAAAGAGTGCGACCATGTGCTAGGTGCTTTCCTGCGTGGTCAACTGCTCATTATGCTGATGCTGGGCTCGATCTATGCTATCGGACTATGGCTGGTGGGGCTCGAAATTGCGCTTACTATTGGGATGCTGGCAGGAATAGCCAGTCTGGTGCCGTATCTTGGTTTTATTCTCGGGCTTACCGCTGCAACGGTGGCTGCATTATTGCAGTTCCAGGAACTGATGCCATTGGTGTACGTCCTGATTGTCTTTCTGTTTGGACAGATGGTGGAAGGAATGATATTGACACCGTGGCTGATGGGTGACCGGATCGGGTTGCACCCGGTAGCGATTATTTTTGCAATTTTGGCGGGTGGTCAACTATTTGGTTTTGTTGGCGTATTGTTGGCATTACCCGTGGCGGCTGTAATTATGGTATTTCTTCGGCATACCCATGAATTGTATAAGGAGAGCGATCTCTACGACACCGTCGAGGAAGATTTATGATCGCTGCAAGACAAATGCTCCTGGACATCAAACTACGGGATGATGCGACCTTTGCCAACTTTGTAGGAGACCTGAGAATTCCGACCAGTCTGCAGCAACAGTTGTGTGGAGACAATTCCAATCTCTGGTATATCTATCTGTGGGGAAGCAGCGGATCTGGCTGTAGCCACCTGTTACAGGCAGCTTGTCGTGAAGGTCGCAAGATGCATCTGGCCTGTGTGTATATTTCGCTTGCACATGCAGATGGTTTACAGACCGAACTGTTGACAGATCTGGAGAATCAGGATCTGATCTGTCTGGACGATCTCGATGGCATCGCCGGTGATTGCCAGTGGGAGGAAGCGGTATTTAAACTGTTTAACAAGGCCATCCATTCGGATGTCAGGTTATTGATTGGCAGCAAGGTACCGCCCGGAAAACTATCGCTTGAACTGGCCGATCTCGCCTCACGATTAAGTTCCGGACTGGTTTACCACCTGCAGAACCTGTCCGATGAGCAGAAACTGACTGCCATGAGACTGCGAGCGAACAATCGGGGAATCAATCTTGAACCGGACGTTGCGAAATTTATTATGGCGCGCCTGGATCGAGGTCTGGATCAATTGTTTGCTGCCCTGGATAAACTTGATAAGGCCAGTTTGCATAGACAAAGGAAGGTCACGATAAATCTTGCCAAAGACGTGCTGGGCATATAACAGGTGAACTGATGACACGAATTCTGTTTACCGGTGGCGGTAGTGCGGGACACGTAACACCCAATATCGGATTGATAGAACGATGCAGGCAGGAGGATTGGGACGCGTACTACATCGGTTCCGATACGGGCATTGAGAAGCGCATCATTCAGGAATCCGGGATTCCGTTTTACGGCATTTCTTCCGGGAAGCTGCGCCGTTACTTCAGCTGGCAGAATTTCACAGATCCCTTTCGAATCCTGTTGGGGTTAATCCAGTCGATAAGAATTTGTTGGCGGATTAGACCGCAAGTGATCTTTTCAAAAGGCGGATTTGTATCTGTGCCAGTGGTGATCGCAGGCTGGTTGAATCGAATTCCCGTCGTTTCCCATGAATCCGACATGACACCCGGTCTGGCCAATCGACTCTGCGCACCTTTTTCCAGCAAAATCTGCGTCACATTTGAGCAAACCCGAAAATATCTGCATTCCGGCAAGGTAGTGCTAACGGGTACGCCGGTGCGACAGGTTATCCTCAAAGGAGATGCAGAGGAGGGCAGGCGGCTGTTGCAGCTGGATCGACAGAGACCCGTCCTGTTTGTTTTTGGCGGCAGCCTGGGTGCAGTGAAAATCAACCAGGTAGTGAGAGATGCGCTGGAAGAATTGCTGGCAGACTTTCAGGTCGTACACATCTGTGGCAAAGACAACCTGGATCAGAATCTGGCAGATCGTAATCACTACCACCAGCTGGAGTATGTCGGCGAGGAATTTGGACATCTGCTGGCCTGCGCTGATCTGGTTGTCTCGCGCGCAGGAGCCAATTCAATCTATGAAATCCTGGTGACCAGAAAACCGCATATTTTGATTCCTCTGCCCGTTGCAGCGAGCCGGGGTGATCAGATCATCAATGCCAGAGTCTGCTCCGAATTGGGATACAGCAGGGTGATTTACGAGGAGACGCTGGCCAGCCATTTGCTGGTTGGTGCAATTCGGGCCACTTATCGTGATCGAGTGGCGATTACACAAACATTGATGAAATATGAAATCCCCGATGCCATCGAGACGATATTTCAACTACTGGCAGCATTGAGCGGCAAGTAAGTCAGGGGACGTCTGTGCGGAGCGCCCACGGATGGGTTCACAGCGAGTCTCGGACATGCCTTCCCTTCTGGTGCCGCGAAGAAAAACCAATTGACATTGACTGTTATAGTGTTATAGTAATATACAACACTATAATAGTAAATCAGCTGACTCTTCCATTGTCGAAGCCCTGGAGAAGAGGCGACAACAGAATCTGAAAGCCCATGGATATCAAGTGGAATGATAAAGATCCGATCTACCGGCAGCTTAAGGACAAGCTGGTGGAGCTGATTCTGGAAGGCGTGTTCCTTGATGGCGATTCGTTGCCCTCGGTAAGGCAGGTATCCAGTGAGCACCGCATCAATCCCATCACCGTTTCAAAAGCATTTCAGATACTGGTGGATGAAGGTCTGGTTGAGAAGCGGCGCGGAGTGGGTATGTTTGTCGTCGACGGGGCAAAGAAGCAACTGATGGTCGCAGAACGGGCACAATTTATCGATGAAGACTGGCCCCGCATAGTCGCCAGGATCCAGCGCCTGGGGCTTGATCCGGCAGCGTTGATCAGTCAGGTGGAGATGAAAGAATGAGCATTCTGGTCAGAGCAGGTAATGTCAGCAAGAACTACTCTGGTATTCCGGCTCTTCGCAACGTGAATTTTGAGATTCAAAAAGGCAGCATAGTCGGCTTGATCGGACCCAATGGCGCGGGAAAAACAACCGCGCTGAAATCATTGCTCGGGCTGTGCGATTTTAAAGGTGACATGGAAGTGCTGGGGCAGGATCCCCGACATGCCAGGCATCGTCTGATGCAGCGAGTCTGCTTTATAGCGGATGTAGGAATTTTGCCGGGCTGGATGAAGGTCTGGCAGTTAGTGGATTTTGTCAAGGGAGTTCATCCCCGGTTCAATGCAGACAGGGCGCTGGAATTATTGGAATCCACATCAATCTCCGCTGACAGGAAGGTCAGGAATCTATCCAAAGGCATGGTAACGCAGCTGCATTTAGCGCTGATCATGTCGATTGATGTGGACCTGCTGGTTCTGGATGAACCCACGCTTGGTCTGGACATACTGTATCGAAAAGAATTCTACGACCGATTACTGAACGATTATTTCGATGCTGAACGGAGCATCATCATCAGCACCCATCAGGTTGAGGAAATAGAATCTCTGCTCAGTCATCTGCTGTTTATCGATCAGGGCGAAATTGTCCTGGACAGCTCAATGGATGAACTTGCTGACAGGTACGTCGAGGTGTTGGTGAACCCTGAGAAGGCAGCACAGGCATTACAACTGGATCCAATTTATCAAAGAGAATTGCTGGGACGTAAAGGCATGTTGTTTAAGGACGCAGACCATGCAGCGCTTGCAGAATTGGGCGAATTGCATATTCCCAGCGTGTCCGACCTGTTTGTGGCTATCATGAAAGGAGGCAGATCCCTTTGAACCCATTTATTGCATTGCTCAAGAGAGAGTTCCGGGAGAATCGGTCAATATTCCTGTTTGTACCAGTTGTAATCAGTGTTTTCATGGTGCTGATGATGGCTTTGAGCCTGTTTGTGTTTAACGTCGACATTCGATCAGATTCAGAATCGAGCGTTATCAACGGCAGTACCCGGCATGAAATCGGGGTAGAGCCACGAGAAGAAAGCCGGGTGATTGGTCCCATTCGCGAAGTCCACATTGCAAAAATCCGGGAATTGGCGGCTTCAGGTAGTGAATACAGGGCGTCCACAATCAGCAGGTATCTGGGAGTTTTGTCTGCCCCCGTGCGCATCGTGTTGATATTTGTAATCTTTTATTATCTGCTCGGAGCATTGTACGATGAGCGCAGGAATCGCAGCATCCTGTTCTGGAAATCAATGCCGGTATCGGATTGCATGACGGTTGGCTCGAAGATGATGGCTGCCCTGGTCATCGCACCGTTGATTGCGTTGGCCTGCATCGCATTTACCCAGATCTGTGCATTGCTGATTGCATCTGTCCTGGCACCCAGTGCAGATGCTGATATCTGGTCAGTCATCTGGTCCCCCGCGCGCCTCTTCGCGCACTGGAGTTTTCTGATCAGTTTTTTTGTCGTGCAGGTGATCTGGTCCTGGCCGGTAATTTGTTGGGTAGTACTGGTCTCTTCATTTGCCCGTGCGATCCCCATGATGTGGGCGATTGGCATTCCCATCGGGCTGATTGTTGCTGAAAAAATGCTCTTGCCGGTCGAGTGGATGGGCGACTTTATGGCTCGGCACCTGAAATTCTATGATGGCATGTCAGTTGCTGCTGCAGATTTCGATGTACATCAAATCACCGGTATGTTCACGGACGTGGAACTGTGGATCGGGGTACTGATTGGCAGCCTGTTCGTGTATGGTGCGATCTGGAAACGCGGTATCGGCGATGAATCGTGATCCATTCAGATACGGCCTGCTGCACTGTGTTACTTCGATCTTGGACTCCCTTGCCAGATAAAGTAAGCTTACTGCTCTGGTAATAGATATGGGAGAACCCGGGATGGAAGAGTATATCCTGCTCTTGGTAGCGGCGGTGCTGTTCATGTTGACCCACTTAGGCCTGTCTCGAGGTTCAATCCGAACATCACTGGTAGACATTCTTGGCGAAAACGGTTTTCTTGCGTTCTATTCAATTGTTGCAATCGCCGCCCTTGGCGCGTTGATTTATCAGTATGCCGGCGTGGGTCATCAGGAATATGTCTGGATGCCATCGTTAGTCACGAGCACCCTGGCGAAAATAGTCATGCCATTTGCGCTGGTCTTCATCGTCCTTGGGATGACGGCCAAAAACCCGACCAGTGTAAAGATGGAAACCGCCGTGGATATTGAACCAGCGGGCATCCTGCGAATTACCCGGCACCCGGTGCAATGGGGGATTTTTCTGTGGGCGGTATCGCACCTGGTGGCAAATGGTGATGTTGCTTCGATTATCTTGATGACTTCGGTGGCAGTGGTCTCCGGCCTGGGCACAATGGCTATTGATCGAAAGCGCCGATATTCGCTTGACCAGGAGAAATGGAATCATTACATCTCGGTGACATCAAATGTACCGTTTGTCGCAATAGCTACCGGAAGGAATAAGTTCAATGCCCGTGAGTTAGGCTGGGTAAAAGTAGCTGTTGCACTGGTATTGTTTGTGGTACTGGTGTACTTCCACCGATACATATCCGGGGTCGCTCTGTACGATTTTGGTTAGCAGAAGTCAGGACAAAGCATGTTTGTTATTGTGAAGCATAAGTTAAATCGTTAGAGATGCCTCGAATCGGCAGTCATCCTGGTGTATATACAGCAATCCTGCGAATTAGCTTTTTTAAGACGCACATGTTCAGGTAAAATGAAGCTCTTTTCATGATTTATCGTAAGGATGCAAATGAACATGTACAAGGTTAAAACTCTCAACCAGATATCCACCAAAGGACTGAACAAATTTCCCCGGGAAGAGTATGAGTTAGGCACGGAGATTAGTGATCCTGATGCCATCCTGGTACGCAGCCAAAAGATTACTGTTGACGATATATCACCTTCTCTTCGAGCAGTAGGTAGAGCTGGAGCCGGTGTCAATAATATACCGGTGCCGGAGTTTACCGCACGTGGCATCGTAGTATTCAACACACCCGGGGCTAATGCCAATGCGGTAAAAGAACTGGTTGTCTCGGCATTGTTATTGTCGTCTCGCGGTATTGTAGAAGGGATTGATTTTGTAAATACGCTCCAGAGTGAAGCGGACGGTGCCGCATTAAACAAGATTGTGGAAAGTGAGAAGAAGCGTTTCAAGGGAAATGAAATTGCCGGCAAAACACTGGGAGTCCTTGGTCTGGGTGCGATTGGCTCGCTGGTCGCGGGTATGGGATTGCAACTGGGTATGAATGTGGTCGGATTCGATCCTGCACTTTCTGTAGAAGCAGCCTGGCGCCTGCCAAGTAAAGTTCAAAAAATGTCAAATATGCAGGCGCTCTTTGCAGGGTCGGATATCGTCACTCTGCACGTGCCCGCGTTAGAAACTACCAGACAGATGATTAATGAACAGACACTGGCTTATTTTAAGGAAGGCAGCGTGCTCCTGAATTTTGCACGGGCCGAAATTGTTGATCCGGATGCGATCGGGGCCGCATTGGATTCCGGTAAACTGAGCCGCTATTTCTGTGATTTCCCCACGCCTAATCTGATGGGCTACGATAATGTTGTGGCGACTCCGCATTTAGGTGCCAGCACGGAGCAGGCAGAGGAAAACTGCGCCGTCATGGTTTCAGATCAGGTCATTGATTTTCTGGAAAACGGCAACATCAAGAACTCGGTGAATTTTCCTGACGTGTTTCTTGAAAGAACCCATGGCTATCGACTCGCGCTGGCTAACAAAAATGTACCCCGAATTCTTGGCCAGGTCATGTCCATCCTGGCCGACCGCGATATCAACGTGATCGATATGTTGAACAAGAGTCGGGAAGATGTTGCGTATAATCTGATTGACATAGAGAGCAAACCGGATGCATCCGTGGTGGATGAAATTCGTGCCATTGAAGATGTGGTAAACGTCCAGGTGCTTTCTGAAGCGGCGGAATAATTGCCAGTCACGATCTGACACTATTTCAACCAGCGTCCAGTCCATGGTAGGTTGGCAAACTCGACCGTTGCACGCCTGGAGCAGGTACGGTGTGTCTGAGACCACCATAAATCCTTCCCCGGAGTTCGACGGCGGCAGTCACGGCGCCGCCGCCCGTCTCCCTCTCGCCTCGGCCATCGACGATACCCCGACCCC
>CAZNFE010000106.1:0-8302 GCA_964571945.1 uncultured Pseudomonadales bacterium | reverse complement strand
CTTTGAGGGGCTCCCGATCGAAATACCTCCGGCTTTGCCGGAGGATTGTTATTGATCAGGTACTGGAGCGATCAAACCTAACAGTAAAAGTATGTCGAAATTAGTCAGAATAAGGAGCAATATCTTTCCTGGAGATCTGGTTCATCAGGAGGTGGGTCATAATTGAATGCAAGGGTATTGCTTCGCAAAGCATGAAGTAGACTCTCGGCATTTGCTGCGCAAGCGCCTTCTTACGCTCGGGTTGGCAAACAGCTAAGTCGAGTCTTGATTCTCGGAATTTACCGGTTTCTTGTAAAAGATATGTAAATACAGCTACATTGTCAGTGATTTTGTTGTAAAATTGCGCCACTTCGGAATTGTCTTAGGCTGGAGTCAATGAAATTCTGGGGATGCTGGCCTGAGTAGATGTAGACTGAATGAAGTGCAGGAGTTGGTTCAAAGTGTGTCCTGCGTGAAGGAAATTTACCCCATCAACAAAGCAAAGGTAAGAAAACATGAGTGTAGAACTACTGGATACCACCCGTTTTCACGGGTTCAGGGTTAGACGCCAAATAGCAGGCAAGACATATCAGGAGTACTTCTCGCTTAAAGAAAATGGCAAGAGACTGCGAGGTGCGAAGAGAGCGGCTATCAAGCAAATTGCAGAAGACAGAGATGCCGTACTCATGAAGAAGCAGGCCAAAGCCAAGGCTGAAGCCGCCAAGACTGCCATATTTGATAAGGATGGAAAAGTCAGAGGCATTCTGTTCAGAATGAAAACCGAGAAAAGTGGAACCCGGACTCCCGTGTTCCAAATTGGCATTATGTCAGCTAAAGCAGGAAAAATTGTCAATACCACTGTGTCAATTAATTTACATGGTTTAGCTGGTGCCTGGAAGAAAGCGGTTGATTTTTACATCGATCACAAAAAGATCAGTAAAAGAACGAATATCTACAAGAAATTGGTAGCTGCCCAGCCGAGCAAAAAACAGCTGGAAGCGATGAAACGGAAACGTAAAAAACGTCGCTAGCAAAGCGAATTTGGCAAAAGCGGGAGAGCAGGCAGCTCTCCCGCTTTTTTTAATGGTGCGCTACCTACTGATGTAAATGGGCGTGGTTGAGCGGTCAGTGTGGCTGGCTGACGGTGCCTCGGGACCTATAGCGCAAGGGCAGACGACAGATCATCAGGTTTATCTGGTTCACTACAAATTTAGCTGTATAATTGCAGTATTAGTAGATGAAATTCGGGATTTTTAACAAATGATAATTGTCCACGGTACTTTTCCTGTAAAACCTCAGCATCGTGATCAGGCATTGAAGCTGATGCAGACCATGTCGATGGCGACCAGGGCAGAACCTGGTTGTATCAGCTATGAATTCTTCGTAGGACTGTCAGACCCCGATACAATGCTGCTTTTTCAGGAATGGGAGTCAGTTGAAGCGCTCCAGGATCATTTCGAGAGCAGTCACATGGAGGAATTTCTCGGCAATCTGCCTGATGTGTTGAATGGGGATGTATTAACCAAACGATACGAGGTTCGAGACCCGGGAGAAATGATGGATGAACCCCGCATCCGGAATACGCAAACTCGCGAAAAGATCATCCACTAGCCTCGATCAGAAAATTTCTGTCATCATGTTCCCTCAATCCTGCAGGGAAAATCAGACTATAATCCTGAATTATCCGGTGCTGTTGTAAGAACGAAAAGCCTGACCTGGTCGGCAGGTGGCTGATCGAAAAGCATAAAGGTGACTTATGATGAAGAGTAATGCTGAACTATCAGCAAGAATCCATAGACTGATCGGATTCAGCCAGTACATTTGGTCAGGATTTCGCCAGGATAAATGTCAGGATACTGCGGCCGCACTAACCTATCAGACACTGTTTGCAGTGGTGCCCCTGTTGACTATGGTCTATGCAGCACTCTCAATGATCGCGGCTTTCAGCGGCCTGCAGCAGCGTATCGAAGACTTTGTGTTCGCAAACTTTGTACCTCAATCAGGCGCTGTAGTGCAGGAGTATTTACATACTTTTTCCGAACAGGCGCGTCAACTGACAGTGGCAGGGATATTGTTCCTGATGGTGACCGCAGTGTTAATGTTGTCCACGATAGAACGGGCCTTCAATGAGATCTGGCGAACAGATGAGCCGCGCAGGGGGTTGTCTAAGTTCCTCCTTTATTGGGCGGTCTTAAGTCTGGGCCCTTTGCTCGTTGGTCTGGCTCTGGTGGTAAGCACATATATTTTATCATTACCGCTGCTATCCGATGTAGCGGAAAGCATTCCTTTTCTCGAGTTGGTACCGGTAGTACTGAGCATCCTGGTATTTACACTAATTTACGCTGCAGTACCTAATTGCCAGGTATTGTTAAAACATGCATTGTTCGGTGGAACAGTGGTGGCGGTGCTGTTTGAATTGGCTAAAGAGTTATTCAGCTGGTTAGTTGCAAAAAGCTCGTTCGAGTTGATTTATGGTGCTTTTGCCAGTGTACCTCTGTTCCTCTTGTGGGTGTATCTGGCATGGACTCTGATTCTGGGTGGCGCTGAACTGGTACGCGGCCTGGCTGTCTACGATAGTAAGATGCTGGGGAAGCAGGAAGTGAACTTGTTTCAGATGCTGGCTGTCCTGAATGCTTTGTATGTGGCGCACCAGGAAGGCAAATCTCTTTCTGAGGTCGAAATTCTGACCCAGATTAATCAATTGGCTCGGGGAAACTGGAATAATTACCGCAAGATACTGCTGCAACGGCAGTTAATTAAGCGGCTTGATAGCGGTGGATTCGTTCTGTCCAGAGATTTGCATGAAATCTCTGTGTGGGAGTTATATAAGAGTTTACCATGGCCACTGCCGGAAAGGGGGGTGATTCTTGATAGCCCCTGGCAGAGAAACCTGTCGAGTTTGCTGGAACAATTGGATAGAGAGAATAGTCAGCAACTGGACATGAGCCTGGCGAGCCTCTTGCAACCGGAGTAAATAACCATTCACATGAGCAAATACATAGTCCTGACCCTGATAATGGGATTGGTAGCCTGTTCCGAACAACCGGATGTGCATATGAGTACCGGGGAATCGGTGCAGTTCGGGGATTATGCCGGGCGTTATTTGCTGATAAATTACTGGGCGGAGTGGTGCCATCCCTGCCTGGAGGAAATACCGGAGCTGAACGCTCTTGCCAGCGGGCACAGCGAAGAAATCGCCGTGATCGGTGTTAATTTTGACGGCGTGCAGGCAGAAGAATTGCTGCGCCAACAGAAGCGTTTGGCAATACAATTCCCGGTAGTGACTATGGATCCGGCTGCGATTTTTCACTATAGCCCACCGGAGGTGTTACCCACTTCCTATCTGATCGATCAAAATCAGAAACTTGTCGCCACGTTAGTTGGACCCCAAACGCGGCAAAGCATACTAGCTTTGCTCACCACGGGAACTGATGAGTGAGACCACGTCTTTTAGGTTTACCTCCTGTGTCTCATTGCTGCTCCGAAGTGTGTATTCCACCACTCCGTTTTTCAGTCCGCGATCACCAACGACCACCCGGTGGGGAATTCCGATTAACTCAGCGTCTGCAAATTTCACTCCCGGGCGAACATTTGTCCGATCATCAAGCAGTGTCTCGAAACCTGCGGAGATGAACGCCTGATAAAGTTCATCGGCAGCAACACTGACCTGTTCGGATTTGTGGGCATTGACAGGGATGATAATAACGTGGAACGGGGCGATCGAGTCCGGCCAGACTATGCCAGCGGCATCGTGGTTTTGCTCTATCGCTGCGGCAACCATTCGAGAGATACCGATGCCGTAACAGCCCATCAACATGGTCGCACTTTTGCCATTCTCATCCAATACGGTCGCATGCATCGCTTCACTATAGGTTGTCCCCAATTGAAAGATGTGCCCGACCTCGATGCCGCGAGCGAGATCCAGTGTGCCAATGCCATCGGGACTCGGGTCACCAGGCACAACATTTCGTAAATCTGCGGTTTGTACATCAGGACAGTCCCTGTCCCAATTGGCGCCGGTGTAGTGTTGATTGTCTTCATTTGCACCACAGACAAAATTGAAAAGTGCAGCCGCACTGTGATCAACAATTATGGGAGCATTAATAGCAACTGGTCCAATTGAACCAGGCGCACAACCGAGGGTTTCGATTATTGCTGTATCATTAGCAAACTCCAGAGGTGACTGAAGCTGTGGGAGATTTCCAGCTTTCACCTCATTTAGGGTGTGGTCGCCTCGGAGAACCAGCGCTATCAAGGGTGACTCTGTACCTTTGACAATGAGGGTTTTAATCGTCTGAGATGGTTCAATCGATAAAAACTGACACACCTGATCAATTGTTTTTACACCGGGTGTTGAGACTTTACGCAATGATTCGCGCTCAATTGGTGCATTCGATTCGGGTGCTAATGCTGCTGCGGTTTCGATGTTGGCAGCATAGGTTCCTTCGGAATTGAATGCAATCAGGTCTTCTCCTGAATCTGCCAAAACGTGAAATTCAATGGATGTGTTACCACCTATCGAACCACTATCAGCATGCACCGGTCGAAACATAAACCCCACTCTCTCAAAAATTCGATTGTAGGTCTCATACATGAGGTCGAACATTCGCTGCATGCAAGGTTCGTCAGCGTGGAAAGAATAGCCATCTTTCATGACAAATTCCCGGGCCCGCATCACCCCGAACCTGGGTCTTGTCTCATCACGAAATTTCGTCTGGATCTGATAGTAATTTACGGGTAATTGTTTGTAACTCTTGAGTTCGTTTCTGGCAATATCGGTAATGACTTCTTCATGGGTTGGCCCGAAACAAAAATCCCGTGCATGTCGGTCTTTCATCTTTAGCAACAGTCCGGTGTCGTATTTTTCCCAACGGCCGGATTCTACCCACAACTCTGCGGGTTGAATGATTGGCATGAGAAGTTCCTGAGCACCGGATTTGTCCATCTCCTCGCGGACGATGTTCTCAATTTTCCTGAGTACGCGAAGGCCCAGCGGCATCCAGGTATACAATCCGGATGCCAGTTTTCTGATCAGCCCGGCTCGAAGCATGAGCTGATGGCTGACAATCTCGGCGTCAGCAGGAATCTCCTTAAGAGTAGAGATGGTATATTTGGAGCTTCTCATAGATGGTAGTGTCCGATTAATCCGTCGCGTGAGCAGTAAATTAGCAATTTCCAGCATAAAAACCAATTGCTCACATAATGCACTGTAAGTAAAAAGGGGTCGCACTGGCGACCCCTTTTATGTGACTTCTCGATGTCGAGGTGATGAGACTACTCAACCATCTCCTTTAAGCCTTTAAGAGGTAGCACTCTGACTTTGGTGCTAGCCGGTTTTGCAGCGACGTCCATCAATTCACCTGGACGAAATGGATTAGGCACACCCTTTCTGGCTTTTCTTGCGGGTCGCTTAACAGTCTTGATCTTGAGAAGACCAGGTAACGTAAACTCACCGGCAGCTCTCTTCTTGATATGACGATTTATCAGATCCGATAACTCATCCAGCACACTGCCAACCTGCTTTTTTGTGAGATCTGTATTTGCCGCAATCTCACTCAGAATAGCAGATTTCGTATATTTGTCTTTAATTGCAGTCAGTTTTTTCGGTGCTGGAGTTGCCTTCCTCGTGGCAGTTTTTTTCTTTGCCTTAGCCTTCTTTACAGCCATGCTGATGTCCTTAAAAGTATCAATTGATCGAAATAAAAAGATGAAGTAGAAGCCAATTGCTTGCTAAAAAAAGTAGGCTGTTTGACTGACCTCACTGTGGTGCTATTTATATAATATTGCCTGGTATGCCGCAAGGCATTCTTCAAGATGCGTGTATTTTTGCAGCAATTCAGGCGGTTTCCTGCGTGAGAATATTGAAAACCAGCATTGTTAGTACCTGTTGGTATGTCGCATCATCATATGTCGCTAACGCTTCGTTTTCGTATCCTCTGAGATGGGTTGCAGACGTTTATATCCTGGAACATTCGTTTCGAACAGCATGGAGGTTCGTACATTTCTCAGGATTTACTGTTAGGAATGGCCTTTCCGGACATGGACCTGTTAATTATTGCCCTGATTCATTTTGAGATAGAACAGACTCAAGGCAGTATTCTGAATAAAAAATAGAGTATAATGCGCGCCTTGTTGAAATTGAGTGATGTAACACCCGGGGATTTTCGCCTGGGTGCTTCCATGCTTGCAGAATTCCCCCGGGTCCATATCCGTTTTTCAGCGCTTCGGGAATTCATTGAAAAAGAAGAGAATCCAGATGCCAATATACGAATATAAATGTGACGCATGTGATTTCAAATTTGAAGAACTCCAGAAATTTAGTGATGACCCGCTGAAGGAGTGCCCAAAGTGCAGTCGATTGAGTTTAACGAAGCTGATTTCCCCAGTATCTTTCAGGCTGAAAGGTACCGGTTGGTATGAAACTGATTTCAAATCAGGATCGAAGAAAAAGGTAAGTGATCATTCATCTGCGAGTTCATCAAAATCAGGTTCCGAACATTCGTCGAGCTCAAGTAGTGAAGATTCCAGTACACCAGCAAAAACCGGAGATAAAAACCTGGCTTCAGACGCAAAGTCACAGTAGTCGGTGAAGCGGAGACCCGGAATCAGCAATGCCAAGATCCGGCGTAAAATCGGGTAGCGACTTTACAGATACTTTTTACCAGACAGATCACTGAACAAACTAATTTCGGAATACAATAACATGAGTATGCGTAGCCATTACTGTGGGGAGTTGAGAGACTCACATATTGGAGAGGAAGTTTCTCTGTGCGGCTGGGTTCAGCGTCGCAGGGATCACGGCGGAGTGATCTTTCTGGATGTGCGGGATAGGGAGGGTATCATCCAGGTAGTTTTTGATCCGGATACCGAGGAGAGTTTTGCGCTGGCAGATCAGGTAAGGAACGAATTCGTTCTGCAGATTGTTGGGAAAGTACGTGCCAGAGACACGGCGATGATTAATCCGAAAATGGTAACGGGTCGCATAGAAATCCTCGGCAAATCGCTTAAAATCATCAATGCTGCTGAGACTCCGCCATTCCAGTTGGATGAATATGCCAATGTGGGAGAAGATGTACGATTACGTTATCGATATATGGATTTGCGCCGTCCTGAGATGCAACGCAAGCTGATGCTCCGGTCCAGAGTGAATCACATGGTAAGAAATTACCTGGATAGTCACGGTTTTATCGATATTGAAACACCGATACTGACCAGAGCAACGCCAGAAGGTGCACGTGATTACCTGGTGCCCAGTCGAACACAACCCGGACACTTTTTTGCACTGCCCCAATCACCGCAACTGTTTAAACAGTTACTGATGATCTCCGGCTATGAGCGTTATTACCAGATTGCAAAATGTTTTCGTGATGAGGATTTGCGAGCGGACAGGCAGCCTGAGTTTACGCAGATTGATATTGAGACCTCATTTCTCAGCGAACAAGAGATCATCGCAGTGACAGAGGACATGCTCCGGGAGATATTCAAATCTGTGCTTGACGTCGATCTGCCGGTTTTTCCAGTGATGACGTACGCCGAGGCCATGCAACGGTTTGGTTCTGACAAACCTGATTTGCGAATCGATCTTGAGTTGGTTGAAATTGATGATCTGGTTACTGATGTTGAGTTCAAAGTATTCAGC
This sequence comes from uncultured Pseudomonadales bacterium, assembly GCA_964571945.1. GTDB lineage: Bacteria > Pseudomonadota > Gammaproteobacteria > Pseudomonadales > Azotimanducaceae > JASJXV01. The sequence goes on along the minus strand of CAZNFE010000106.1, from coordinate 684 downwards.
GTACCGGCGAATGATGCTGATAGCAGAGTGGTTGCACTTCGACTACCCGCAGGTAATAAACTGAGCCGAAAGAATCTTGATGACTATGCTCGTTTTGTAGGTAACTATGGCGCGAGAGGACTGGCATACATCAAGGTTAATGATCGTGGGGCTGGTATCGACGGTCTGCAATCGCCCATTCTCAAGTTTCTGCCAGATGACCTGGTTGGTCAGATATTGGATCGAACAGGCGCTGAAACCGGAGACGTTGTTTTCTTCGGCGCAGATAAGAACGCAGTAGTCAATGAATCCATGGGAGCATTACGTTGCAAGCTCGGTGAAGATCTGGGCTTGATCGAGAAGGAATGGGCACCTTGCTGGGTGATTGATTTCCCGATGTTTGAACGGGCAGCGGATGACACCTGGACTTCGATTCACCATCCGTTTACTGCACCTGGTTGTACGGTGGAGGAACTACTGGAAAATCCGGGCGCTGCTCTCTCCCAGGCCTACGATGTAGTTTTGAACGGGTATGAACTGGGTGGTGGCTCTATCCGTATTCATAAGCAGGATATGCAGCAGGCTGTATTTCGGGTGCTGGGAATTGAACAGGAATCCCAGGTTAAATTTGGCTTTTTGCTGGATGCCTTGAAGTATGGTGCGCCTCCGCATGGCGGGATCGCTCTGGGTTTTGATCGCCTGATC
>CAZNFE010000105.1:0-8371 GCA_964571945.1 uncultured Pseudomonadales bacterium | reverse complement strand
TCCATTAACCGGATTATTTTTGTGGCCAATTTCCCATGGTAACTTATTTCTGCAGGGCCGGGCTGTACAGGATCGGATTAAATGCGCAAACTCGGGTAATATCAACTTTAAGTTGTTATGGATTTCGATATGTCATCAACACATCAATCATCCTCCAGAGCCATCCTGTATGCGTTTATGGCAAACCTTGGGATAGCTGTTACCAAGCTGGCCGCTGCCGCATATACCAATTCTGGCAGCATGTTAGCTGAGGCAATCCACTCCCTGGCGGATTGTGGTAACCAGATCTTGCTTTATATTGGCCTGAGCAGCAGTAACCGAGCAGCGGATTCGGAACATCCACTGGGGTATGGCAAGCTGAGTTACTTCTGGAGTTTCATCGTTGCACTGCTGCTGTTCTCGATGGGGGGATTGTTTTCGATCCATGAAGGAGTACAGAAACTGCATGGCGAGACTGTTATCAGCCAGCTTTGGATCGCGTTAGTGGTACTCGCAGGAGCACTCCTTCTGGAAGCCGCGAGTTTGTGGGGAGCACTCCGGGAAATCAAGCCATTGCGGGGTGAAAGGAGTATGTTACGGTGGTTAAAACAAACCAGGAATGCCGAATTAGTAGTTGTGCTGGCAGAAGATTCAGCAGCCATTCTCGGTTTGATTCTGGCATTCGCTTTCATCTATTTAACGATGATTACAGGGAATCCCCTTTATGATGCGCTGGGTTCGATCGCCATCGGGTGTATTTTGATCCTGGTTGCGATTTTCATCGGCATTCGGATTCAGTCTCTGTTGGTGGGTCGATCTGCAGAACCTGATCTGCAATGTTTGATTGAAGGTACCATTGCTGCCGACGAGAATGTTGAAGAATTATTAAATGTCATCACGATTCAGTTTGGTGTAAAGATGATGCTGGCGGCGAAAATCAGAATGAGCAGTGGCATTGATATTGATTGCGCAGTCAGTGCGATCAATTCGCTCGAACGGAGGATTAAAGAGGACTATCCGACCGTTGGGTGGTGCTTTATTGAACCGGACAACAAATACTAGCGATTGGCTCTGGTCTGTAGCTGTGGACATATAAGGTAGCTACCGCAACCAAGGTAACTACCGCAACAGCGGAAGCATATCCCTGTTTGAGACACGCCGTGAACCCATCCCTGGGGGCTCATCGCAGACATCCTGTCTGTGACGGTCTAAAACAGGGATATGCTCCCACTCTTGCACCCTGTGTCGCAGTGAATATGGATGGATCAGTATGAAGTCCGTAGGTTGACCTCTCATTGATTATCGGTGGGTGGTAGCAGACGGCAACAGAATTCGTTATGATCCTAATCGCGTCACTATATCCCTGTTTGAGACTCTTGTAGACTGGCTAAACCGAGCGTTGCATTGAATTCGATGGTTAATATGAGATTTGGGATGTCCGATCGAGATTATGGCTTCAGGTTATTGATTGTATTGGTTCTCCTTATCTGCACCGCGCAGCTTTACGCTGCGGATGCTGGCTATAAAATATCGCAGAACCTCAATTATGCTGATGACACGGGTCCACTCCTGGAAGAGCAGACGCTCGATGTCTACTGGATCGACAATGCAGAAAAACGTCCGGTCATCATCTATGTCCACGGTGGTGCATGGGCTTTTGGCGACAAAGTGGAAGTACATCGGAAACCGGACTTTTTCATAGCCCATAATATTGCATTCATCAGTATGAATTATCGGCTCAGGTGGGATTATACCGTCTATGATGAGGCAGCAGATGTCGTCAATGTGATCAGATGGGTGAAAGCTCATACCGATCAATATGGGTTGGACCCAGACCGGGTCATTCTAATGGGGAATGCGTCCGGCGCTCATCTGGTTTCTCTGGTTGGAACGGATGAACGCTATCTGCGAGCAGGCGAACTTTCATTCAGCAATATACGGGCTGTCGTATCAATAGATTCGACGACATTTGATATTCCACGGCATATAGCGGAAACGGCATCATTTACAGAAAAACAGAAGCTGTCGCTGATCTTTGGTGATGAAGCTGCTGTGTTGCGCGCGGTATCACCTGCAATCTATGTGAAGCCGAATAAGAATATACCTGCATTTGCATTGCTGTATATGGAAAACGAGGAAGCACCCAAAGTTCAGGCTCGTGCTTTTGCAAAGTTGCTGACGGCTGCAAATGTGGATACGATCCTGCTTCCCGAGCATTCTGCAACTGCGGAATCGATCGACGAGTCTCTGGGTTCACCGGGAAACGAGACAACTCTCGCGCTAATCACCTTCATACGGGCGAAGATCTGAATTGATTTTGAGCAAATTCTTGTCTGCTTTGCCCCTGTCGTACTCCCTGTCAGTCATTTTTTTGAGCCTTGTGATGGCAATTGCAGGTCCGCAAGCGACTGCTGCGAGTATATCAACCGATAGCAATCCGGTGTCCGGCAGGATGGAGATCAAGGCACTGGTGAGCACAGTACCAGGTGATCTTGATTCACTTAAACTGCGTGCCAGTCGAATTCTGGATTGGGCGAATGAGCTTGCCATGACCCCTGCCAGAATACCGCCGGAAGTTACCAGTTTGCTGTACAGGATATTGACACTTGCTGCTACTGAAACGACTCCTGCCAGGCTTGTTCAACTTAACGAAGCACTGAAGGCGTATGTGCTGGAATTGAGTCTCCTTGAGCAACATCCAAAACTGTTAGGTGCTTTGTCAACCAGCACTGCCGGATCGTTCAGGGCAGGAAGCAGTCACCTGATCAAGCAGATATACACTGTGGGTGCAGAATCAATGCTGCCTGGCAGCGGGATTCTGGTTACGCAGCACTGGTCTTCTGTTCGACCTTTTCAGGCAGTTGATCCGACACGAAACGATTATGTTGAGGTGAAAAGTAACAGACCGGAAGTAAAGTTTCGAGTCAAAGGCCTGCTGCGAAGCGGTATTCACGGTGGGCTACGAAAAGCATCACCGGTACGATATTTCGAAATTGTGGAAGGCCGGTTACTGGCTGGTGACAGGATCGAGATAAATTATGGCGGTGATCCCGGATACAAGTTACCCGGCATCAGTACGGACCGGTTCGTGTTACCTGTCTATGTGCGCCTGTCAATTGATCAACCGTTCATGAGTCTGCCCTTGCAGCCAATCCAGATCACTGGTGATGAAATTGCAGCAGTGGTGGGTTCAGCCCAGTCAATTGCCACTGCAGGTACACCCGTGACAATGAACATAACGAGTGTGGATAAATTCGGCAATGCAGCCAGCGGTAAAATCCCTTCGATTGAAATCATAATCAATGGTAATTTCTATTCCAGAATTGAAGCCGGTTACGATGCCCTCACCGCTGTACCGGGAATTGTTTTCCAGCATCCCGGGATTCAGGAGATCACTTTGAAATCAAGTGGGGGTGGTATCTCTGGAAAATGTAATCCAATAAAAGTGGTTAATTCACCGGCTCACCAGATACTCTGGGGTGAAACCAGAGCGGCCACGACAGAAATCAGCAGCGGGGTGGGATCAATCGAGCACCAGATCAGAGTGGCTAGAGAGGAACAGCACTTGAATTTTCTGGCGCTCTCAGATAAGGACATCTGGATAGACGCATGGGAATGGGATCGAATCCGGAATACCGCCGATCGATTTTCGCAACTGGATAACTTCAGGGTTTTTCCCGGATATCAGCGTTCGATGCCACTTGCTAAAGGCGGCAGTCAGTCTGTTGTTTTCCAGCGCAGTGAAGGAGCGCGGATGATCACGCAGCGCGATGCAGCAAACCTCACTGACTTTTATGAAAAAATGCGCCAACTGGGCGATACGAGGCAAGTTCTGATAATCCCCAATGCGGATCAACCGGGTGATTGGCGATATGCCGATCCTGAACTGGTGTCGTTAATCGAAATCAAATCGGACCAGGGGTATTTTGAGTGGTATGGAAGAAAATTTGCAGAGCGGGGATTTCGGGTGGGTTTCACGGCTACCAGCGCCGCCTTCGTACCCGATGAATCAATCTCGTTTGCCGGTGGTTTGACTGCAGTGTACAGCAACAATATCAGCAACCCGATTGATGGCGTCTTCAAGTCTCTGAAGGCAGGCAGAACCTACTCAACATCCGGACCGCGAATGATACTGGATTTCTCAGTAAATGGCGGGAAGATGGGCGAGAGAGTGCCTTTTACCGATACCCGGAACATCAGCGGTGAGATTGTTGGCACACAATCCCTGGACAGGATAGAGGTTTTGAGAAATGGCAAACCTGTGTGGCATAAGTCATTCAATGAGGTGTCACCTGAGAATGCCGGGGCAGAAACACGTTGGGTAAGACTGAGCGTTTCTTCTGCATCCGCATCAAGGCCCGGACTGCTCGAGCCTGGTCGCCCAGGTAGACAATGGATTGGTTACTTACAATTAAATGGCGGTAAGTTCGAATCGGTGGATATCCCTGGTTTTGAAGCGCGTGCGGGGAAACGGGTGATCATCAATCCAAACAACCCGCGTCGAATAGATTTCGTAACCAGAACCAGAGGTAGTGAGAGTGCCTTTGAAATGGCGGTGAGCGGTGTAACAGAGGATCTGGTTTTTGAGGTTAATCTAAAAGAAGGATTTGAATTTGATACGGGTATGCCAACAAACAGGCCGGTCTCGCTGATTTCTCAGGTTCGACAAAAGATACCGTTCGCAGAGTTGTCAGAGGGAAAAGTGGTTCGGACATCTGCGGTAGATGGTTACGAGGATCGCTTCGTATTGCAGTTAGTTAACCCACCCACCAGCACTCGCAGTTACCAATTTGAATTCACCGATAGCACGGCGGTTGGACCCGGCGATTACTACTATCTCAAAGCCAGGCAGTCCGATGAAGAGTATGCCTGGTCCAGCCCAATCTGGGTTGGCGGTTTTGATCTGCAGTAGGGCGGTTAAGGCATGATGACCAGATTTTCATTCATCCTGATTTGCATGTTCTCTATTGCTGGATGCCAGAGTATTCAGAGCCAGTATTCTCCAATCAGCTTATGGTCGATTCAGTCTGGTGGTTCGCAGCTCTACCTGATGGCATCAATGCATGCGCTTACACCTGATATGTACCCTTTGTATGACGAGTTTAACAAGGCATATGAGCAAGCTGAAACACTGGTAGTTGAGGTGAATCTCAATGCGATTTCCGCCGCGGAAATCTCGAATAACCTGCATCGGTATGGCAGTTATCGAACCGGTAGCCTGCAACAAAATCTGTCTACGGAAACCTTCGAACTGCTCAAGGGATATCTTGCTAAAACAGCACAGCAAATGAGCACCTATAACATGATGCGACCCTGGTTTGTATCACTCCAGATCGGTCAGCAACTGTTGTCCGCAGCGGGTTATGATCCGGCGTTGGGAATCGATCAGCACTATTTGATGAAGGCAACAGGGGCAAAGCAAATTCTGGAGCTTGAATCATTCAGCGAGCAAATGAAGATTCTTTCCAGTGATTCACCCGCAATTCAGGATCTGTCACTTCGTGCCAGTTTGATGGAAGCAGATCGCGCATCGGCTGACCTGGCAGAACTAGTAACTGCCTGGCAGAGGGGTGATGCTGATGAGATTTACCGTATTGCTACTGAACCGATCGAACGCTACCCGGTGCTGGAGGTGCAGCTGCACCGCTTGATTGATGAAAGAAATACGAAAATGGTGAACAGTATTCGAAAGTATCTGCACCGACCTGGCACCTACCTGGTCATCGTGGGAGCACTGCATATGGGAGGTCGGCATGGCATTCTTAATCTGTTGCGTAAGGACTATGAGGTAATCCAGCAGCACAGGCCGGTTAGCCCATAATAATGGCAACGAATTTCTCCTGTGCAGTGGTAACCGCCACCTTAGAAATACACAAATGCAGACTAAAATTCCGGCTTACCTTGCAGCCATATGGCGATCTTTCCGGTAACTGCGAGATTGAGCCGGATTACCGTTCCATGAGCCATCCATGGCTCGTTCCGCGCTTGTTCACGGCAGTGTTCACGAAATAATCCGATTTAGTCTTGCAGTTGTCTCGGTGCAAATATGCTGATGAAGCGGGTATTCTTTCAGATTATAAAATTGTTGTCTGGATCTGGCTAAGAATTATCAGGAGTCTGTAGTATGATCCATTAGCGCACTGCTTCTTGATTCCCGGCAATCGCCGGTGGATTTTGAGGCACACAGAACCTGGCATTGAGCCTGGACATACAGACACGAGAGAGGTCGCAACAAAATGAAATACCTGCATACCATGGTACGAGTAACAGACGTGGAAGCGTCGCTGGATTTTTACTGCAACAAACTCGGCTTAAAGGAAATGGGACGCTACGACAATGAACAGGGTCGATTCACACTGATCTTTCTTGCAGCCGAAGGCGATGAGTCTGCACAAGTTGAATTGACACACAACTGGGACGAAAAGGAGGTTGGAGGTGCGCGGAATTTCGGTCATCTCGCTTACCGTGTTGATGATATCTACGCGCTTTGCCAACGACTGATGGATGGCGGCGTAACGATAAGTCGTCCACCCAGGGATGGTCACATGGCATTCGTTCGGTCACCTGACAACATTTCAATAGAGTTAATCCAGGCAGGCGATTCTCTGCCGGTTCAGGAACCCTGGCAGAGTATGGAAAGTATTGGTGAGTGGTAGCGAGACAGGTTGACCATATGAAGATGCCAGATTCTGCAACCACAATGTACTTTATACGTCACGGTCAGATTGATGCAAATGTTACGAAGAGATGGCATGGATCGACTGATAGTGCATTGAATCAGTCAGGGGAAGTGCAGGCGTCCTGCCTGGGCAATTATCTCAGGCAACAGCGCAGCAATATTTCTGCGATTTATACGAGTCCTCTGCAACGAACCACCAGGACAGCGGAGCTGGTGGGTCAGCCAATCGGCATAACACCTGTAGCGATGGCAGGCCTGGTGGAATATGGCATTGGTGAACTGGAAGATACACCTTACGAAGACCTGCAAACCAAGATCGGCTTTTTTCAGGAGATAGAAGCGAATCTGCATTATGCTCCCAGGGGTGGAGAGTCAGTGCATCAGGTTATGCTGCGGATGGTGTCTGCAATTAAGCTGCTCGCATCTCGTCACCGGGGAGAAGAAATTGCGATTGTCAGTCATGGTGCGGCCATCGGTATTGCACTGGCGCAGCTCCTGGACGGCGCACCCTATCCATTTTTCAAATACCATATGGTCAATACCGGATTGTCAAAATTCATGTTCACCGACAAACTGGAAATGGTCTACTTTAATTTTACAGATCATTTGCAGGAAATTGGTCTGCAAGAGGAAGCTTCCCATGAGTGAAGCAACAAAAGATTGGTTGGATCGCACCATTGAGGAGACCCTGGAACCCGATTTACCCATCTGCGATCCACATCACCATTTGTGGGACCATCCGGGAAGTCGGTATATGCTGGACGAAGTTCTTGCCGATACCGGTTCCGGACACAATGTCCTGAAAACGGTTTTTGTGGAATGCGGGTCTATGTATCGTGCCGATGGACCGGACAGTGAGAAGCCACTGGGTGAAACAGAATTCGTTCAGGGTATCGCTGCAATGAGTGCATCTGGTAATTTCGGTACCACTCGTATCGCCAACGGGATAGTCAGCTTTGCTGATTTGAGCCTGGGTGCAGAGGTTGAGGAGGTTTTGTGGGGTCATGTAAGCGCCAGTCCCAATCGATTTCGTGGCATACGACATGCATCTGCCTGGCACCAGCACCCTGACATCAGAAAAGGCCATTCGGCACCCCCCGAACAGCTGCTGTTAAACAAGGAGTTTCGAGAGGGATTTGCTGTGCTGGAAAGGCTGGGGTTAACCTTCGATGCCTGGTTCTACCATACCCAGATGCATGAATTTGTCGACCTTGCCAGATCCTTTCCTGGTGTTACCATCATACTTGATCATTTTGGTGGTCCTCTGGGGATCGGCCCTTACACGGATAAACAAGATGAGGTGTTCGATTATTGGAAAGAGGCGATCGTACCACTAAAAGAGTGTGCGAATGTGTTCTTCAAGCTGGGCGGGATAAACATGAAGCTAAACGGCTTTGGATGGCATCAGAAGGTGCAGCCTCCCACGTCCGATGAACTGGTTCGTGCTACCGCTCGATATTATGATTTTTGTATCGAACAGTTCGGCCCCGAGCGATGCATGTTCGAGAGTAATTTTCCGGTAGATAAGACCACTTGCTCTTACAATGTACTTTGGAATGCTTTCAAGAAGATGTCGAGCAAATATTCGGAATCGGAGCGATCAGCGCTGTTTCATGATACAGCGGTGCAAGCTTACTCGCTTGAAGATTTGCCGTCTGCCTAGGAGGCTGACTGAGAACAGACTAACCTGCTGCGGACAAGCCTGACCATCAG
>CAZNFE010000104.1:0-8487 GCA_964571945.1 uncultured Pseudomonadales bacterium | reverse complement strand
ATCGGATGCAGCGATCAGGTATCACTTGCAGAGCCCTCTGAATTGGATAGCTACCGGGACGAATTAAAAGCAGCCACAGAAGCTGGCGTTGAAGGTAAATCCAATCTGATCAGTACAGACGTCGATGGTGCAGTCTCCCTACTAAAAGAATAGGTCTTGCCCGGGGTAACCGTATTGGTACAGTTTGTAATATTTCTATACAAATCGAAACTGGCCACACATAGAAGATAAACACTTGGTTCCTAGACTGTGCCTATTCAAATGGAGGCGATGGGATTGTTACCAGATGACCACGGGCAGAATGTGACCACGTCAAATTTTCATTTTCAGAGAAGATCCATGAAACAACCAACAATTACCGATACCGTCGATTTTTCAGAAGCTGAGTCAGTGGATATGGATGTCGATACGAGTGATAGTGAGGTGTTGAGCGAGAACCTATGGGACAAAACCGGGCAACGTTTTTCCATCCTGTTTGTTGATGATGATTCTCGAATCCTGGACCTGCTGAATCGTACCTACCTGGATAGCGGGTACAGTATTTTTCGAGCCGAGAGTGCGGACCTGGCAATGCAGATTCTTGCAGATGAATCCATCGACGTGGTGGTTTCTGATTTGCGCATGCCGGATATGAGTGGCGTGGAATTTCTGCGCGGCGTGCGTGCCAAGTACCCCCGCATCCGCAGGATTATGATGTCTGGATACTTTGATATCAATGACACCATCAATGCAATCAACGAAAACCAGTTATTCGGCTACATCATCAAGCCCTGGGATAACAAAAAGCTGAAAATGACCATCTACAAGGCTTTGATCAGTAAAAAACACGAGGATGACGAACGAGCAAATCGAAAAGAGAGAAACCAGCGTGCCGTGCAGATTGCGCGGCGATTCGGCAGTGAAATTCGTCAACTGAAAAAAGGGAGCGGTCAGGCGTATGATGATGCCACTGCACTATTCAAAAAGTTGAGTGAGATGCGCATAGAGGATCATGAACACGGCCAGAGGGTTTCTGATCTGTCTGTCAAGATAGCCCGTCAAATGGGTGCGGACGATGTCGTCTGTGAACAACTGGCTGCAGCAGGTCAGGTTCATGATATCGGATGTATGCTGTTATCAGAACGGGAGCAAAGCCTGCCCTTTAGCGAACTAAATGTCAGAGAACAAGAAAATTTCAGATCGCATGCAGTATTGGGCGAGCGGATGATCAGCGGCTTGAAGACGTATGCTTCTGCGGCCCGGATGATTCGAAATCATCATGAACATTTTGACGGATCAGGGTATCCCGATGGCCTGAAGGAAGAAGAGATTCCACTGGGTGCCCGGATCATTAAGGTTGCCTCGGATTACGATGATCTCGCATTCAGGAAGCAGGAATCACGAAAAATGAGTGTTGATGTTATACTGAGACGATTCAAAACGCACATGCGCAGAAGATATGATCCTGCGGTGGTGAATGCACTGGAGATCGTGCTTACGCAACCGGTCAAATCGTGACACGAGGGGATTTTGGGTACAGAGCAAAGTGGATGACATTAGAAAATTTGGCCAGATAGTTGAAAACACCCTGGATGCAATCATCATGCTCGATGAACAGGGACTCGTCTGCTATTGGAATAGTTCGGCAGAGGAACTGTTTGGATATTCTTCTGCAGAGACGACAGGACGTGACCTGACCCGTCTGATCATTCCCAAAAAAGATCGCCAGGCCCACCGATCAGGATTTACCAAATTTCAGGAAACCGGGAAGGGGCCGCTTCTAAACGATATTGTCGTGGTGCAGGCGCAAAGAAAGGATGGGGCTGAAATTGATATCGAACTTGCCCTGTCCAGCATAATGCTTGATGGCAAGCGTCATGCGATCGGTACCATAAGAGAAGTTACCGATCGGGTCCGGGAGCAGGAAAAACAGCAAGAGCAGCAAAGCTTGCTGGTAGCGGCACAGAAAACAGCCAATCTGGGTATCTGGGTGTCTGAAACCGGCCATGGGGATCCGGTTTCCTCAGCGATTTCCTGGTCTGAAGAGTTATCGGGCATCCTGGAAATCAATCCAGCGCTGCCGGACAAATCATTTTCACTGTTTCGCCAGCGGGTTCATCCGGAAGACCTGGAGCGGGTGGACCTCTGTCACCGCGGCAATCTCACTGGTACTGAACCGTGGATGATTGAATACCGCCTGCTGATGCCGGATGGAAGAGTCAAATTCGTGACCGAGTCATCCCAGGTCATGTCATCAGAATCGTCCGGAAAGAATCACCGCATCGGCACCATGACCGAGACAACACAATATAAAGTCATGGAACAGCAATTGAAAAAAAACGCCAGTCAACAGGCGGTGATGGCCGGTCTTGGGTTATTCGCATTCAGAGATCAGGATCTGGCTTCCATTCTGGAAGAAATCCTGGAACGGATATCGCACGAACTGAGAGTTTCCCATGGTGAAATTCTTGAGTTACATGCCACGGGTGAGATTCTCACCCAGCGGGCCGTGATCGGCTGGTCTTCCGTGGATGGCAGGCTTCGCGATGCTTTAACTACCCAGGCCGGTCTGACCGTCAAATTGTGCGAGCCGGTTATCTCTGATGACTATCAATCTGAAACCAGGTTCAGCGGGGCTGCTGCATTGCATGAGAAAGGTCTTCGCGGTGGCGCGAGCGTGCTCATCAACCGGGCAGGCGGTATCTGGGGTGTACTGGCTTTTCACTACAGTGACCGGGAAATTTTTGACAGTGAGGATATTTTGTTCCTCCAGGCGGTCGCGAATATCATCGGAGAACTGGTCCAGAGTCATGAATACCAGGAACAAGTTAGATTGGCAGCAGCAACGTTCGAGAGTCATGAACCGACCTTGCTGACAGATGCAAGCGGGCTGATTTGCCGTGTTAATCAGGCCTTGTGTAGGGCCATCGAGGCGAAAGCTGATGACCTGATTGGTCTATCCATCCAATCTCTGATGGCAGATCCGGATGAGCCGCTTGCTGGTTTTACCGATCTGGTACATACAGATCATTGGACCGGTGAAGCCATGTTGGGTTGGCAAGAACTGCAGGTACCAACCCTGATCGATATAACCCGCATACGAAATAGTGTTGGGAAAACGACCAACTGGCTAATTCAGGGCACTGACCTGCGATCACTCAAACAAAAAGAGCGGGAATTACAGCACGCGCTAAAAATGGAAGCCATCGGTCAGCTATCCGGCGGCATTGCGCACGATTTCAATAATTTACTCAGCATCGTCTCCGGTAATCTTGCCTATATCAGAGACTCTGTACCGGAAGACAGCAATTTGAGTGAAAGTTTTGATGATGCCTTATCAGCAATCGCCGATGGCGCGCAACTAAATAACCGCCTGTTGTCTTTCGCCCGTTCCACACCGGAAAATCTCCGCATCATGCGAGTCAGCGAGGTCATTGACGACCTGGCCGGATTTCTGGATAGGGTGCTGGGTGCAGACGTTGAGCTTATCGTTGCTATTCAGGACGGGGAAAAGTGTATAGAGATTGATCCCCATGCGCTGGAAAGCGCAATGCTGAATCTTGCCATTAATGCGAAAGATGCCATGCCGGAAGGTGGAGAAATTCAAATCAGCACCGCAAGTCGGTACCTCGAACCCGGCAACAGCAAGGGATACCAGGTGCCCGCCGCGAACAACTACATGATGATATCTCTTTCTGACACTGGCATCGGTATAACAGCCGATGCACTGCAGCATGTGTTGAACCCCTTCTTTACCACAAAAAGAGCAGGGAAAGGAAACGGCCTTGGTCTTAGTATGGTTAAGAATTTCGCTGTTGAATCAGGTGGTGCAGTCCACATCGAAAGTACGCTGGGTGAGGGCACTACGGTATCACTCTTCTTTCCACTGGTGCTGGCTGCACCAAGGCAGGTCGAAAATGAGGTGAGTGATCGCAAGCCGTTAAAAGGCGGACCTGAAACGATTCTGGTGGTTGAAGATGAAGTGAGATTGAGTCGCACTGTCGTACGAGACCTTGAAAATCTAGGCTACCATGTCCTTCAGGTTGAAAATGCAGATCTCGCGGTGAGAGTGTTGCAGGCAGATGAGTTCATCCAGCTCGTGTTTACTGATGTGATGATGGCAGGGGAAATTGACGGATTGGGTCTGGCAACCTGGATTAAGGAGCATAGACCCGATGTAAAAGTTCTTCTGACATCAGGTCATAGCAAGGTCTATGCGTCCCAGGCGATTTCGGGAGAAAACGATTTTCCAATTTTGAGAAAACCGTATAGCAGGGAGGTGCTGAGTGAGAATATCCGTTCATTACTGGATCAGTGAAAGGCATGATTCCAGCATGGAAATGCTACCCTGTCCGCCCCGGCCCTGGCGGCGGCAAATTGCGCTGCAACGTTCCCAATGCCGAATGATTGGCCGCTGTTGATTTTTGAAGTATAAATGCCCATGGCTACATCCGTCGAAAAAACCGAGGTTGCATCTCCCGCAAATTCTGCCACAAATTCCGGCATGTTGCGATTGCAATCCATTATGTTTGGCGTGTATGGCCTGCTGTTCATGGTGGTTTCAGGTGGCGTTGCCCTGGTGGAGTATTTCGGTCTGCCGCCACTTAATATTGAAAGCGAATATCAGGCGCGGCAACAGGAATCATTGCAGCAATTTGAACAACTGGCGGATCAGCGAAAAGAAGTTTTGCAACATCGTTTCGAAGAAATGCGAGGTGAAACATCCCTTATTGTAGATTCGCCATTCATGCAGTACTTGCCGGATCTGAAAAGGTACATAGCAGAACAACGAAATTTGAGCAAGGATCCGGTGACTATCTGGCGAGGCGTTGCCCGAGGGAGGGCAAATGAATTGCTGACCACCTATCTTGCTTCGGTGAGCAATGGTCACGAGATGATTGCACGAATTGATCTGGTTGATATGGAGACATCGACAGTGATCGTCTCGACGAGTCAGGATAAGCTGGGCTCGATTGTTAAAATAACGGCTCGGACCGTATATCCGTTCTGGGAATTGGATCCGCCAGATGGTCAGAACAAACAGTCCGCTGAAGGTTCCCCTGTGCTGGTGGTCTCCTCGAGGAATAAGCGGGTCAATGTAATGGTCAGGACGTATGTACCTGTCGAGAACATAATTCAGCTCGAGGAACGGATTGAAAGCAGCCTGGGTGATACCGGTGAGGTAATTTTGCTAGATGAGACCGCTGAAACGCTCAACAGCTTACGGCATCCGCTGCCAGATGGCTCCCGGGCACCTCCTTTTGGCTACCAGATTGATGCGGCACCGGCGCAGAATGCGATAGCGGGCCGGGAAGGAATCATAAGGAGTATGGATTATCGAGGAGTAGAGGTGCTGGCTGCATTTCGATACCTCCCGATCGGCGTAAATTACGGCTGGGGAATGGTCGTAAAGCAGGATCTTGAAGAAGTTTTGGCGCCCTATTACCAGACTGTGTATCGCCAAATTGTGCTGTTTTCCTCAAGCCTGCTTGCCTTGCTGCTGATTTCCTATTTTATTGCATCCTGGCTTTCTCGCCCGATAGCAAAACTCAGCAAACTGACGAAAAGAGTCGCGGAAGGAAATTTCGATATTCGTGCAATGCCGCTTGGCGCGATGGAAATTCGTGAATTGGCGGATTCTATCAATACCATGGTGAATCGACTGGGGGAGTCCACTACAGAACAGGAGCGCAGAATTGCTCTTCGTACACGCGAATTAAGAGAACGCAATCTTGAGTTGGCCGATGCCATGGAGCAACTGGCAGATTCACAGCAAAGGATGATCGAGGCTGAAAAACTGTCCTCACTGGGTACATTGATGGGCGGCATAGCCCATGAGATGAATAATCCGCTGATGGGAGTACTGTTATACATCGAATATGCCGAAAGCAGGACTGTGGAGCCGAAAATCAAGGACATACTAACCCGCGCAGGCAGGGAAGCAGATCGCCTCAAACATATCCTCAATACCATGACCGAATACCTGGGAGACGTTGCTGAAGAAGCAGAACCTGTGTCTGTAAATCAGGTAGTGACCGGTGTCATGGACCTGGTGGCTGCTGATTTTCGCCATGCAGGTATTGATATTAAATTGGCAGTGCCGGATTCGATTCCCGATGCACATATAAGTAAAGCCGGATTACATCAGATTATGCTGAATCTGCTGCTCAATGCCTATAACGCGGCGAAAGACCAGCAAACCAGGTGGGTGCAGGTATCAGCCGGTGAGGAATCGGGGCAAGTCTGTATAGAGGTAATGGACAGCGGGGCGGGTGTGAGCAGGGAAGTGCACAAGAAAATCTTTGATCCATTTTTTACCACAAGACCGACGGGGGAAGGAGCAGGGCTCGGTTTATTCGTTTCGAAAAGTATTGCTGAACATTTTAATGGCAATTTGCGTGAAATTGCAGCCGAGGGTAAAGGAGCTGTTTTTCGGCTAACGCTGGAGCAATATGCAGATGTTGGGGAAGAGCACAATGCTTCCCAGGGACAGGTGAATTTATGACAAAAAAAGTACTCGTTATCGACGATGAAGAAGTGATACGAGATGTATTCCAGCTGGCGCTTGAGGATACACCCTATGAAATTCATGAAGCGGCCAGTGGAGCCGATGGTCTGGTGCAGGCGAGCGAGGTGCACCCCGATATGATCTTTCTGGATCTCAAAATGCCCGGGATGGATGGCATTGAAACCTTGCGCCGATTACGGGAGATAGAAATTGATGCTCCCGTTTACATTGTTACCGCATTTATCCCTGATTTCCTGGATCAACTCGCCCAGGCCGCTAAAACAAATGAATTTGGGCTTGCACAAAAACCGCTGAGCGGTGAGCAAATCAGACTGATCGTGAAAGGTATCCTGGAGGAGGGACCCGAAAGCGAACAGGAGATCGAACCGTAGATTAGACGCGGACCGGCTTCCGGCGCATGCCACTCCCGGCAACTGGCAGACAAAGAATTCATCCTGTCTGGCAACAGTTTGTGATATTTCTCTACAAATAAAGATTCATGCGACACCTTAAGTATACACGCACACCCTATAGTAGGAGGCATACAAACTCTACTGGATAGACCTTTTATATTGGAACATTCGTCCGATCAGGGAACTCTCAGGTAACGAGTCGACAGGACAGACTATTTCGTGAAGGAAAGAATGAGCGCATCAAATTCACAGCCAAAGAACGACCCTGTCGATCGCCATGCGGTACAACTGGAGATGACTAAACGGAGCACCGGTTTGCTTGACGTGGCAGATGAGATGGTACCTGCCCGGGATGGGCATTTGTCTCGACGTGATGAATATCTTATCAAAGAGCTGAATTTGGCCCATCGTGAACTGGAAGTTGTGTATGATTTTTCCACCGATCTCATCTGTATAGCTGATGTTGATTTTTCGGGATTCATGAGAAAGGTCAATCCGGCATTCACTAAGACACTTGGCTTCTCCAGTGAATATCTGTTATCCCATCCGTATGCAGATCTGATACACCCGGATGACAGAACAGCTACCTATCGGCGATCTGTTGAGAAATTTCAACAGATCAGTGCATCCGTGGCCTACGAGAACAGGCTGCAACACAAGGATGGCAGCTACCGCAAGATCGCCTGGATAACGCAACCGTTGCCTGATATGGAGCTGGTCTTGTCGGTTGGGCATCTGGTTCCAGCGACCGATGCCAATAACGCTGATCACGGCAGGCGATCGACAGATCATCAGACATTCAGTCATTGTCAGGTAAGCGAGCTGGTAGTGGACCGGTCCGCGTTGCAGGGATTTCCTGGAGCCATTGAGGTAGTCAGCTATGTGGAATCGGATGTCGGGCTTGTCCAGGATCTGTGCAGGGAACTGATCGACCTGGCTGGATACCAGACTGCCTGGGTTGCACTCCTGGGAGAGGATAACAGAACGGTATTTCCCATATCAGTCAGTATGAATGAGGATAACTCTCCGCCGAATATTAATGCGAAGAATGATGAATTATTAACTGCCGTTAGTTGCGAGTCTATCCGGAAAGGTAAACCGGTGATACGTGATAAAGAGAGCCCGGGGGTGATAGAAATTCCGGAGGTGGAAGCTCGAGCAGCCATGTATGCCATTGCAGTACCGTTACTGGATAACGAGAGGATTATTGGAGCGCTGGTGGTTTGTTCGAATTGCCCACATGAGTCCCACAATGAAGAAGCCGCACTGCTCCGGAAAATGGCGACGGACCTGTCAGTTGCAATGCATAAATTGCCAAACCATCGAAACCAGGATCAGTTTGCCCGGAGCATGTCAGCGTCCCTGAGAAGCACTATCAACGCGATAGCGCTCACCGTGCAGAAAAGAGATCCCTATACAGCCGGACACCAGACCAGAGTTGCCCAACTGGCAAGAGAGATCGCCGGAAAATTGATGCTGCCCGTCGATCAGAGAGAGGGCATCTATCTGGGTGCCCTGATACATGATGTGGGTAAAATTTACATTCCGGCTGAAGTACTGAACCGGCCGGGCAAATTATCCCATGAA
>CAZNFE010000103.1:0-8620 GCA_964571945.1 uncultured Pseudomonadales bacterium | reverse complement strand
GTGGACGATACCCTTGAATGGACACTGATAGTCTCCCCGGCAAAGCCGGGGGTATTCGCTTTCAATCAACCCAGAATACGCGTGAATCATTGAGTTGGTTTACACCGAACCAACCACACCCGACTCAATGAGCTGTTCGATTTTTGCCTCATCGTAACCATACCGGGCTAACACAACTCTGGAGTCTTCTCCCGCTATTCTCGATCCATGCGTCAGCGATACTTCTGAGCGACTGTACCGAGGTGCAGGAGTTGGTTGCAGGAAACCGTCTTGTTCTGCGAATGTCTTTCTGGCAATGTTATGCGGGTGATTTGCCACTTCGGAAAGAGACAGTACCGGAGCAAAGCAGATATCTGTACCCTCCATAATTTCACACCACTCATCCCGGGTTTTGGATTTGAACCGCTCGATCAGGTCCTTTTTTAATTTGCTCCAATTGTTCCGGTCCATCTGATTGGAAAAATCCTCCTCATCCAATCCTGCTTTTTCAACCAGCAGGGCATAAAACTGAGGTTCGATGGATCCAAGGGAAATGTACTTACCATCGGATGTTTCATAGCTATCATAGAAGTGCGCACCCCCATCCAACAGATTAGTGCCTCGTTCATCAGAATACATCCCCCCGGCTTTCATACTGAAAAACATCGCCATGAGTGTAGCGGCACCATCGACCATCGCAGCATCAACCACCTGACCTTTTCCCGATTTTTGTGCTTCCAGGATGGCACACACAAGCCCAAACGCCAGCAGCATTCCACCGCCACCGAAATCACCGACCAGATTGAGCGGTGGTACGGGTCTCTCACCCTTCCTCCCGATACCA
The DNA here is from genome assembly GCA_964571945.1 of uncultured Pseudomonadales bacterium. Taxonomy (GTDB): domain Bacteria; phylum Pseudomonadota; class Gammaproteobacteria; order Pseudomonadales; family Azotimanducaceae; genus JASJXV01. The sequence continues at coordinate 7,797 of CAZNFE010000103.1, read as the reverse complement.
TGCAGCGCACCTGCTAACGAAATATAGTTGATGTCATGTCCTGCCGCCTGAGCCAGAGGTCCATCCTGCCCCCAGCCAGTCATTCGTCCATATACAAGGCCGGAATTTCGACTCATGCAGTCATCGGGACCTATCCCCAGACGTTCCGTGACTCCTGGACGAAACCCCTCGAAAAAAGCATCCGCTTGTTCACACAACTTCAGTATGACCTCTCTTCCATCAGGGTTCTTAAGATCGACTGCGATGGATTGTCGCCCTCTGGTTAGCACATCATTCGATCGGATCGCACTCTTGCCGCTGATCCGATCTACCCGGATTACTTCTGCACCCATGTCTGCCAGCATCATACCGCAGAACGGACCTGGTCCAATTCCCGCCAATTCAATAACCTTTATACCCTGCAACGGACCCATAGCATCACTCCTTCAAAATCTGGTGAAATATTTATTCTCTCTAACAATCCTTACATCTGATAAACGTTACCCTTGAACAGACACCGACAACCTTCCCGGCAGACTTGGGGTTTTCGCTTTCAATAACAATCCTTCGGCCAAGCCGAAGATGTTTCGATCGAGAGCCCCTCAATGGGGCCGATGATCGATGAAAGCGAATAGTTCGCAGCATAACATCTGATAAACGTTACCCTTGAACAGACACCGACAGCCTCCCCGGCAGACTCGGGGGTTTTCGCTTTCGCCAAGCACTGATCTATAATATCTGAACTCACAATAACTGATTCAACTGCAACCTTGAATAAGATTGACAGTATAATCTGACATTTTCCGTGACGACGCATCTTCTTTTTACCTGTTAATACTGCGAAACAGCCAGCACATCATTGCTCTTCAGAGAATCAAGCCGCATGAATAAAATTATTACAAAGGATGACCTGCTCCCTCATATCGAAATTGAACCGGACCAACCGGCCACTGCTGCCGTGATCTGGTTGCATGGTCTGGGTGCAGATGGGCACGATTTTGAACCAATCGTCGAAGAACTCAACCTGCCTGATAACGTTGCCATTCGTTTTATATTTCCACACGCACCCATCAGACCAGTCACTATCAACGGTGGCGCAGAAATGCGCGCCTGGTATGACTTTCAACCTCACTCGGAAACATCATCCAGTACAGACATTCAAGAATCTGCCGGATGCATTTCGCTGTTTCTGGAAAGGGAAATACAGCGCGGAATCCCGCCTGAACAAATCATCCTGGCCGGGTTTTCACAGGGCGGTGTGGTGGCTCTCTATACGGGACTAAGAGCAACTCACAGGTTAGGTGGGCTTTTGGCACTTTCTACCTATCTTCATGATGTTGCAGCAACAGAACAGGAACAGACTGACGAAAACCTGGCCATTCCCATCATGATGGCACACGGCACCATGGATCCAATGATTCCAATCGTACAGGCCGCAACTTCGAGGGAAAACCTGATACGATTAGGCTACGACGTTCGCTGGTTCGACTACCCCATGGGACACCAGGTTTGCATGGAAGAAATCACCCAGATCGCCGAGTTTTTTGTTGAGATTCTTGGCCACAGGTAAGTCCATACACAAAACTCCCGTTGCTGTCCCTGGTGCAGGCACCTGATTATGTCCAATGCCATCCGGTCTTACCTGAATAACTACGCCGAAGCAGAGATCCATCTGCATCGGATACAGACCACCAGTGCCTATCAATCCGCTCTGGTGGTACCTGCATTCGAGGAAAGCCTGGCATGTCTTGATGGTCTGCTCGGTAATTCCCGTCATGCAACGCTGCTGATACTGGTGGCCAACGCACCAGCATCAACGAACCCTGTCACCCAACAATTTATTGCCGATTTACACAATCGATATCGATCCATCTGGAAAAATCAGCACTTGTCCCTGCATCACTATTCGTCGCAGCAAGACATTCTTCTGGTGGATCGATGTCGAATCAACACAACAATTCCCCGTCGGTCAGGTGTAGGCATGGCACGCAAGATAGGCGCAGATATCGCAACACAACTGATTCATGAGGGTGTTATTCAATCCCCCTGGATTCATAATACAGATGCCGATGTCCGATTACCCGCAGACTATTTCCCCGATTCCATTCTTCCAACAACCGATGCTGCTGCCTTGATTTACCCGTTCAAGCATTCGGCTGAACCCACCCTTGCCCTGGCGAGTATATTGTATGACCTATCGCTGCACTATTACGTGCAGGCCCTGCGCTGGAGCGGATCCTCGTATGCTTACCACTCAATTGGCAGCACCCTGGCAGTGCACTATCTGAAATACGCACAAGTCAGAGGTTTTCCCAGGAAACCCGCGGCTGAAGATTTCTATTTGCTGAACAAGTTAGCAAAAGTTGGCCATATAGAGTGTCTGCGCTCACCTGTACTGGAAATTGACGCACGGTTATCAAACCGTACTCCCTTTGGTACGGGACCGGCGCTCGCAAGAATCAATCAAATGGCCAACCCCGTCCATGAATACCTGTTCTACAACCCGATGATTTTTGTACTTCTAAAGCTCTGGCTGTCTGCTATACCCGAAATCTGGCCCAACCGGAAAAGTGTTGATCTGGAGTTTCTTTGCAGGAATGCCGGAGATAACCGCCAGATTCTGTACAGTTGCCTGCAGGCATCCGGCATTCTCCCAATCATTAACAAAGGTCTTAAGCAGTACAAATCAGAGCCTGTTTTCAATCGCTATCTAATGCATTGGTTTGATGCATTCAAGACACTGAAATTTGTGCACTTCCTGCGGGATAATCACTTTCCATCCGTACCGTTGCAGGGCATCCGGTCAGCTCCGTTTATCAATGCCATGGATAAAGAGTTGCAGCGCACTCTGTTTAATCTGACAATCGAACAAGAACGCACAGACTATAAGGAAAGAGCGAAATGATTACGCCATTCGAAATATCAGTCTCTGATGAGGTGCTGGAAGATCTTAATGACCGGCTGGACAAGGCTCGCTGGCCCGATGAAATCGGCAAAAACTGGCAATACGGTACCGATTTAAACTATCTCAAGCAACTGTGCCACTATTGGCGCAATGATTTTAGCTGGCGGGAACAGGAGCAGTTGTTAAACCGTTTTGATCATTTCAAGACAAAAATCGATTCGCTCAATATCCACTTCATCCATCAGCGATCAAAACATGAACATGCTCTGCCGCTGCTGATTACCCATGGCTGGCCAGGTTCCATTGCCGAATTTCTCAAAATAATTGATCTGCTGACAGATCCCACCAATCACGGCGGCAATGCAGCGGATGCCTTCCATGTGATCTGTCCTTCGATTCCCGGGTACGGATTCTCAGATGCACCAACAGCGCCGGGCTTCGATCAGAAACGCGTGGCCGAAGTCAACATGCAACTGATGCAACAGCTAGGCTATGTACGTTACGGAGTCCAGGGTGGGGATTGGGGATCTGCGATTAGTAGCTGGAACGCCGTGCTGGCACCCGACCAGGTGGCTGGTCTGCATCTCAACCTTGTGTTTGCCGGATTTCCCAAAAACAGTGAAAATCCGATGGCGGGGGTGTCCGATGCAGAACAGCAGCAACTTGCGGACCGACAGGCCGCGATGAAAGAGGGTACCGGTTATCAACGAATCCAGGGCACAAAACCGCAAACACTGGGATATGGTCTGCATGATTCACCGATCGGGCTGGCAGCCTGGATTACCGAAAAATTCCATGGCTGGACAGATTGTCAGGGAGATATCGAACGCAGCATCACCCGCGATGAATTGCTGACCAATATCATGATCTACTGGGTTACCGGTACCATTACCTCATCAACCCGGCTCTATTATGAATCTGCCCATAGCAGCAATGACATTCAGGCCACAGGCCGGATTGAAACGCCAACTGCCTGTGCAATCTTTCCGGCGGAGTTATATATTCCACCCCGAAAATGGGCGGAAGAAATCTATAATATTCAGCAATGGTCCGTCATGAAAAAAGGGGGGCACTTTGCTGCCCTCGAGCAACCCGGGATGCTCGTGGAAGATATCAGAAAATTCTTTGCTAAATTGCGCTAGTAATTGTCTCTGACTATATATTTCTGGTGTAAAATGCACACTTCGAATGTAACAGGGCATTGAATCGTGCATAAGGTATTCATCGACGGCCAGGCTGGCACCACCGGCTTGCGAATACATGAGTTACTGCAACAGAGATCTGACCTGGAACTTCTGGAAATCTCTGCACAGGAACGCAAAAATCAGTCTGTAAAACAGACCCTGATGAATGCATCTGACCTGGTTATTCTTTGTTTGCCCGATGAGGCCGCAAGGGAATCCGTTGGCCTGATCACCAATCCGACAGTTAAGATACTGGACGCAAGTACCGCCCATCGGGTTAACCCGGAGTGGATCTATGGATTACCTGAACTTGAACCGGCTCAAAGAGGACTTATTAGAACCGCTACTCGGGTATCTAATCCCGGCTGCTATCCAACCGGATTCCTATTGGCAATCAGTCCCCTGGTCAGGGCAGGCATTATTCCTGCCACTGCAAAATTGACCATAAACGCGATATCCGGATTCAGTGGTGGTGGCCGAAAAATGATTGCAGAGTATACAGCTCGGCTAGCCGATACTCCCGGCGATACCTCCTGGACAATTCGTCCGTATCAACTGGATCTGAAGCACAAACACCTTCCTGAAATGCAGTGTTATTCCGGTCTGGAAAGTACGCCGCTGTTTGTACCCTCAGTGGGTAATTTTTACCAGGGCATGCTCGTTCAGATACCGCTTTTTAAAGATAGTTTTTCAGCAGTTGCTCAGCCAATTCATTCCGTATGGTCAGAGGCATATAAAAAAGAACCCTGCGTAAAGGTATGCCCGGTTGATATCGACACTGAATTGGAGCATGGAATGCTCAATCCAGAGGAAAACAATCACAGCAATCGCGTCGACCTATTGCTGTTCGAATCCGAGCAGCATTGTTTGCTGATTGCACGGTTAGACAATTTGGGTAAGGGAGCTGCAGGGGCTGCAGTGCAAAACATGAACCTTATGCTGGGCTACGATGAATTATGTGGCCTGTCCCTTTGAAGCAATCCTGGAATTTGATTTGGACGATCGGAGAAAAGAGTGAACGTCAACCAACAAAGCCATGACTCACTAGTCGATTTACAACAATCATTGCAAAAGCAATACCACGAGTTTACCCGGGCCGGACTCAGTCTCGATCTGACCCGAGGCAAACCCTCTCCCAGGCAACTGGATCTCTCGAATGATCTCGACGGGATTATCAATGGCGAATTTGTGCTGCAAGATGGAACCGATGTGCGCAATTACGGCGGGCTTGCCGGGATACCGGGCGCTCGACAGCTAGGCGGTGAACTGCTTGCCATGGACCCGCAGCATGTGATGGTCGGTGGTAACAGCAGTTTAACCTTCATGTATCAATACATCGCCCATGCCATGCTGAACGGTGTCAATGGCCGTGAAAGCTGTTGGGCATCTCAGGCAAATGAATCCGCTTCTCCGGTTCGATTTCTCTGCCCGGTTCCTGGCTACGATCGACATTTTACTATCTGTGAATACTTCGGAATTGAAATGATCAATGTTGATTTCACTGCGGAAGGCCCCGATATGGATCAGATCGAAGCTGCAGTAGCGGCTGACCCCATGATCAAAGGTATCTGGTGTGTACCGAAATACTCCAATCCCACAGGACATACCTATTCCAAAAATGTAGTACAACGCATGGCCGCGCTGGGGAAAATCGCCGGTGACAATTTCCGAATTATGTGGGATAACGCTTACGCGGTACACTATCTCAATGACGGGCCGGCCACACTGGCTAACCTATATTCAGAAGCCGTGAAACTTGGCACGGAAGATAGTGTCATCATCACGGGTTCTACGTCAAAGATAACCTTCGCAGGTGCAGGGATTTCTTTCCTGTGTGCATCCCCGGACAATCTGGAATCATTTCAAAAATATCTCTCTGCCTCATCGATAGGACCTGACAAGATAAACATGGAACGCCATGTACGTTTTCTCAAGGACGCCAATGGAATTCTTGCACATATGGCGAAACACCAGGCTATTCTTAAACCAAAATTTGATAAGGTACAGGAGATCCTGCATCGCAATCTGAACGACAAGGATATGGGTACCTGGACGGTGCCCGAGGGAGGTTACTTCGTCTCGTTTGACACATTGTCCGGCCTGGCGCAAGAGGTGGTTCGATTATCTAATGAAGCAGGTGTCAAATTAACTCCTGCGGGTGCTACTTACCCATATCGTCGGGATAAAACCGATACCAATATTCGTCTGGCACCCACGTTTCCCGATTTGGATGAATTAGAACAAGCGATGGAAATCTTTTCTGTCTGTGTTCAACTGGCATCTGTCAATCAGGCCATCGCCGCATCAGGGTAACTCTATTTGATAAACACCCCGAATGGTACTCCTATCCGTACGGCACCCCTGCCAGAAGCTAAAACGTGCCATTTACAATTAATATCATCGAGTTACCACCGATCTGCTATACTGCACCAAATTTTTCTCTATATCCTGGGCATCTTACCCTAAGGTATAGATGTCACATCTTTGTGCAACCATACTCGGTCTGTTCACCAAGACCAGGTTGTTAGCACTCTGAGCAACTACATAGGTCAATCAATCAATAACTTACTCGCCAATCCGCCAGAATCAGGCAATTTATCCGAGCATACTGAATCTACGGATATTCAGGATCAGAATTCAGAGCATGAAACTTATGCTTTCGAATTACTTCAGCTACCGGAAGAATTATCGAAAGCAATCGATGACCTCGGATTTACTTCCTGCACGGATATACAAAGAGAAGTGCTCCCTCATTCGCTGGACGGTGAAGACATCATCGGACAGGCACAAACCGGAACCGGTAAAACTGCTGCATTTTTGATTACCGTCATTACCTACCACCTTGAAAATCCGGAACTGGAATCACGTCCGGCGGGATCGCCTTTTGCCCTGGTTGTCGCTCCTACCAGAGAGCTGGTCATGCAGATTACCAATGATGCTGAAGCACTTACCCAATACTGTGATCTGGATATTCTTGCCCTACTTGGTGGCATCGACTACGAGAAGCAAAAACAAAGGTGTAAAGGCCAGGTTGATTTAATCATTGCCACTCCCGGTCGACTGCTTGATTTTTGTCGTTCCGGAGTCGTTAATCTAAGCCATGTCGAACAACTCGTGATTGATGAAGCAGACCGGATGTTGAGCATGGGCTTCATTCCGGATATCAGGAGCATCATCAGGCGCACACCTCAAAAGGATAAGCGCCAGACATTGCTCTTCAGCGCTACAATCAGTGAAAATGTGCGACGCTTGTCTGAGCAGTGGACCAGAAATCCGATCAGAATTGAAATTGAACCAGAACATATCGCCGTGGATTCAGTTGAGCAGCTGGTATACCTGACTGAAGCCACCAACAAGTTTGCCCTTTTATACAACATCATCACTCAACTTGATCTGCAACGGGTCATAGTGTTCGTAAACAGGCGTGATCAGGCTCGTGATCTGGAAGATCGGCTCTATCGGCAGGGTATCCGCAGCGGGCTTTTAACCGGTGAAATCCCACAGAGAAAACGAATTAAAACTCTGGATGAATTCAAGCAGGGCAAAATTAGTGTCCTGGTCGCTACCGATGTTGCCGGGCGTGGAATACACGTCGATAACGTGAGCCACGTATTCAATTACAACCTGCCTGAAGATTCTGAAGATTATATCCACAGAATAGGCCGAACCGGCAGGGGCGGTGCTACACGCGTCTCGATTACCCTGGCAGGCGAGAGTGAATAGTGTTGC
>CAZNFE010000102.1:0-8640 GCA_964571945.1 uncultured Pseudomonadales bacterium | reverse complement strand
GTGCATGTCCGGAGTGAGCGGGGCAGCCGATAAGCTGCTGGCATTTGTTGACTTTGCGCTGGGGCATATTGCTGACTGGGAGGATCACTGTATTGCGTATGTGGCGTATTTCAGCGCAGAGAAGAGCGGTAAAGAGGGCGGATATTCCTTGTCGGTATTGTATGACGCAGTGGAAGAGATGATCGCCGGTCTCGTGAAAGAAGGCCAGGCCAGTGGCGAGATTGATACATCCTTCGATCCCGAGGCATTGGCTGAACTGCTGGTCTCAATCTATGACGGAATCATCCTGCGGCGACTATTTGATGAACAGGGTGTGGACCGGGCTCTATTACGAAACACAGCCACTGCGTTGGTTAGCAAAGGACTGCTCAACCGCAAACGTGCAATCCATTAAAGGGGATTGACGACTCGAGGGAGAAATAGCATGCATGCCCTTTTGTATTGTGAGAAACGGTCGGTGCGATCTGCGAATTTTCTGCTGGTTCAGGTGTTACTTCTGCTCTCCATATCTGGGGTCACTTTCGCGAGTGAAGCCGAACTTTCAGCCGATGCCATTGCCGAAAAGGCCAATATGGCAGCCTACTATCCCGGCTTAGACAGCCGCGCGCGGGTGCACATATCCATCACCAATTCCCGGGGCAAAACCCGTCAGCGGGATTTTACGGTTCTGCATCGCGATGAGAAAGATGGCGGAGACCAGGATTTCTATGTTTTTTTTCAAAATCCCCCGGACGTTCGTGCCATGGCCTATCTGGTATGGAAGCATGTCGACCGGGAAGACGATCGATGGCTTTACATGCCCGCTCTGGATTTAGTACGACGCATCGCCGTGGCCGATAAACGGACCCGATTTGCCGGTTCCCACTTCCTCTACGAAGACATATCCGGTCGGGATATCAATGCCGATTTTCATCAGCTTGAATCGGAGACCGATCGTTTTTTCGTCCTGAAGAACACCCCGAAATATTCGGAAGATGTGGCTTTTGCAGCGTATCGAATCTGGGTGGACCGGCAGACCTACCTGCCAGTGAAGTCGGAATATCTCGATCGGCAAGGAAAGGTGTACCGCATTGTGGAGGCACTTGAAACGGAAAATATACAAGGTTATCCGACAGTGACGAAATCGCGAGTGGAGGATTCCAAACTGGGCGGAAGTTCGATTGCTGTTTTCTCAGAAGTTCAGTACGACTTGATGATACCAAACAGGATATTTTCGGAAAGGTATCTCCGGCATCCGCCGAAAAAGTGGCTGAAATGAGATCTTGTAGTCACTGCATCTGTTATTTCGCGGGATTTATCCTGCTGACCGGCTTCTGTATGCCACTGCTGGCGCAGGATGGATATGAATCGATTGGGTTTGCTGACGGAAATATAGAGGTAAACGGTTTTCTTGAGGTGCGCGACGGAGAAAGAATCCGGCAGGATCCAAATGAACCAAAACGTCTTACGATGCGTGAAACCAGACTCCAACTGGAATTCAATCGCTCTTTCGACTGGGGCGAAATGAAAATCAAGAGTGATTACCAACACGATTGGGGTCTTGGGAAGAATGAACTGAATTTGCGTGAAGCGAATATCTTTTTTACTCCGTTTGAATTTGTTGACATTAAAATAGGACGTCAGATCATTACCTGGGGTACCGGGGACCTGATATTTATCAATGATCTGTTCCCCAAGGACTGGGTATCTTTTTTTATCGGCAGGGACGATGAATATCTGAAGATTCCTGCTGATGCGCTGAAATTCACCTTCTATTCCGACCAGGTTAATCTGGACATCGTGTATCTGCCACGATTCGAATCGGACAGATTTACGACAGGAAAACGGTTGAGTTACTGGAATCAGGCGCTGGGTAGAAAAGCCGGTTGGGGGGAACAGCTGGTCGCAGAGGATCGAGATGACTGGCTGCGCGATGATGAGATGGCGATCAGGCTATTCAGGAACATCCGCGGCTGGGAATTGGCCTTATACGGTTACCGTGGCTTCTGGAAGAATCCGGGCGGGCTGGACCTGGCGGAAAATAAACTAACCTTTCCGCGAATGAATGCATACGGAGGCAGTATCCGTGGCAATATTGGCGGTGGAGTGGTCAGTGTTGAGATGGGTTACGTGAACTCCCTGGATGACCGCATCGGGGACAATCCGTTGGTGAATAACAGCGAGTTCCGGTTGCTGGCAGGTTTTGAAAAAGAATTTGCACGGGATTTCAAGGTGGGTCTGCAATACTACCGCCAGCGCATGATACAGCACGATGATTATCTCACGACGCTGTCCCCATCCGCACACGCCATCGACGAATTTACACCCCTGTATGCATTGCGGCTGACGAAATCACTTTTGAACCAGGACTTGAGGCTGTCCTTATTCGTTTATTACCTCCCCGGGGACCGGGATGGCTACCTTCGATCCACGGGCCATTATCGGATTAGTGACCGATGTTCTGTGGAACTGGGGGCAAATATTTTTGCAGCTGCCCAGGAGTATGCATTTTTCGGACAATACCGGGATAACACGAATATTTATCTCGGGCTGCGATACAGCTTTTAACGCGATTGACAGGAGTTTCCAGGTAACAAAATGAACGTAGCGAGGCTAAACACGGTAGGAAACCGATTGTTTCTGTTCATCATGAGTCACAGGCTCGCCATTGTGTTGCTGGTATTGGCAGCAACTGCCTTGTTTGGGGCATTGGCAGCAAGGGTTCAGTTTGATAACTCCATTGAAACCTATTTCCTGGAGAACGACCTGAGAGATTATCGGCAGTTCCTGCACCAGTTCGGGAGCGACGAGATCATTGCGGTAGCCTTTGGGGAAGAAGATATCTTTACCCCGGAAAACCTGGCGTTAATCGAGAACATCAGCAACAAACTGGAACAGATGAAGCATGTGCGGCGTGTTATCAGCCTGACCAGGGCGAAGATAGTCTATGGGCAGGGACATCAGGTTTCCTTCAATACGCTGTATGATCAAATACCGGAAAATCCGGAAGCGTTACAGGCTGTCAAAGTAAAAGCGCTTGCCGATCCCTTTCTTCCCGGAACGGTCATCTCACCGGATGGGCAACATACTGCGATCATTGCAGAGGTCGATCACATCATCGGAGAATTTGACTATAAGGTGGAATTACTCAGCCAGATCAGGCACTACTTGCACGAAGAAGAACAACGAACGGGTAAACACTTCCGCATTGGCGGCACATCGGTCATTGATGATGCCGTGTTTCATTACACCCAAGAGGACCAGACGAGGCTTTTCCCCGTGATGATCCTGGTCATCATCGCCATCATGCTGTTTATGTTTCGCCAGTTCAGTCTGGCGCTGCTGCCCCTGGTGGTGGTGCTCTTTTCCATCGTGTGGACCTATGGCTTTCTGGTACTGCTGGGTTACAAGATCAATGTCATCTCTGTCATTCTCAGCCCGTTGCTGCTCGCAGTGGCCATTGCTGATTCAATGCATTTTACGGCAGATTACCTGAATGAGGCAGCCAACCACACAGATAGTAAGGTGCAATGTATCGGGCGCACCTTCCGGAAACTGATCGCTCCCTGTTCCATGACCAGTATCACCACAATTTTGGGGCTGCTGTCCCTGCTGGCGGCGGATCTGGCGCCCATTCGGCAATTCGGGCTGGTTGCGGCAGCCGGTGTAGCATTCGCCTACATCATCACCCTGCTCCTGCTGCCCATACTGCTCTCCCTGCTGCCGTTTCCCAAAGAAAAGCATCGTGAAAGTATCCGCTCCGGTCTATTCTCCAGATTGCTTGTCATGCTGGGGCACTGGCAAAGGGGAAAGGCGCTGCTGGTGTTGACCCTTGGTGTGCTGGTGGTCGTGCCAGCGTTCTATCTCCTGACCCAGCTCCAAGTGGGTACCAACAGTCTGGATTATTTCAAAAAAAATGATCAGGTGCGCCGTCAGACAGAATGGATTGATGCACGTGTCGGGGGCACCTCATCTCTTGAATTTCTTGTCGATGGGGGAGCAGAAGATGCCATGAAAGATCCGCTGCTGCTGGAGAAAATGGAACGCTTTCAGGAGTATCTGAAATCCATCGACGGAGTTACTGGAGTACTTTCGCCGGTCGATATGGTCAAATCACTGAATCGGGCGTTTCATGGTGGTGATGAGCGCGATCTTCGTCTTCCCTCATCGCAGATCGCCGTGGCCCAGCAGTTGTTTATCGTCGAAGGAAGCAGGGAAGTCGAGGAACTTCTGTCCGACGATTATTCACAGGGGAGGATATCGGCGCGGGTTGAATTGAACAGATCCCGGCAGCTCGCTCATCGCATGCCGGAAATCGAACGCAACATGCACAGAATCTTCGGTTCCGCTGCCAGGACATTGCCAACCGGTGTGGTCTTCCTCATGAATCGAATGGAGCACTACCTCCTCTCCAGCCAGATCAAGAGCTTCCTGCTGGCATTCATCGTAATCACTGTTTGCATGATCCTGATGCTGCGCTCGATTCCACTTGGGCTGATAGCAATGATTCCCAATTTAATGCCTGTTCTGGTTACCCTGGCCATAATGCCCCTGTTGCATATTCCCCTTGACGTGGGAACAGTGATGATTGCCTGCGTAGCCCTGGGACTGGTTGTTGATGACACCATTCACTTCCTGTCAAACCTGAAATTGGAAACGACACACACACCCGATACCAGGGTGGCTCTGGCAGCAACCGTTTTGGCAACCGGCAGACCGATTATTTTTACCAGTCTGGTTTTGAGTCTGGGATTTCTGGTCATGACCCTGGCAAGCTTCAATCCGATTATTCACTTTGGAATACTTTCCGGCATGGTCATACTCCTGGCCATGGTATTTGACCTGGTAGTCCTGCCAGCTCTATTGGGATTCGTCAAGCTCTCCTGGTAGTAAAAGTAAGGAAGCAACCAGGAGTGAAAAGGCGGCGTGTAAAAGGTATTAAATCAAGACTGGAATCATCCTCCGCCCCCTTCTCCCGCATCAAGTGGCCAGATAGCCACCATCAACCGGGATTGATGTACCGGAAATGTAACCGGCATCATCCGATAACAGAAAGGCGATGGTTGCCCCGTATTCCTCTTTAATCTTGCCTGCCCGGTGAATCGGCAACCAGGCTGTAGGTCTTGGCAGCTTTGCAGCAGGTGTAGTCGTCGATTGTCGATCTTCAATCGAGTGCTTGACCAGATTGTTTTCTGCAACAGCGGCAGGCTGAATAGCATTGGCGCGAATGCCATAGCTACCGTAGTCAACCGCGATTTGTTTCACAAGTCCCAGCAGGCCATGTTTGGAAACAGCATAGGACGCAGCTGCACCTCCTGCACCGATCACCGACCCTGCGATAGATGAAGTAGCCACAAATGCGCCGCCATGTTCCATCATGTGGGGAATTGCGTGCTTGGCGCAGAGAAATGGACCCGTCAGGTTCACGTCAAGTACAAACTGCCAGTCCTGCCGATCTGTTTCATGTATCCAACCGCTTCCGGATGTACCAGCATTTGCTACCATACCCCACAAGCCACCAAATTCTGCCACGGCCCGTTCAACGGTTGCCTGTATTTGTGCTTCGATAGTGACATCGCATTGAATTGCGATGGCATTGCCGCCACTTTGCAGAAGTTCGGCGGCAACCGCTTCGGCAAGTTCGAGGCGCTTATCCGCAATCACCACATTGCCGCCTTCTTCAGCAATACGATGGCTTGCACCCTTGCCTATGCCACTGCCACCACCGGTGACGATCACTGTTCTATCAGCCAGTCTTTGCATCGTTAATTTCCCAGTTGATTTGTTCGATTGAGTTACCTTTATGGAAAGTGCTCTGGGTCGCGAAAAGCAAATTGCAGATGGCACGAAGATATTCGCCAGCCACCGCTGGTCAGTTCAAACGTATTACTATAATGACCGACACCTGCCGGACCCCGTAACATTACTGCCTCATCCTGCAGACTATCGCTGCCTATGTGTCGATAAAGTGTGAGATAGGCGATGCCTGTGGCCATTGTTTCACTTTGCACTTCAATCGAAATGTTAGAGAGGACATGCCGAGAACGTAGTTCATCGGAACGTTTTGTCATCGAGCGACGAATCTTTTCTTTACCGTGCAGTTCAAATCCCAGATTCAAGACGGCATTGTCAGAGAAAAGCTCAACAAACTTATCATAGTGTCCAAAGTCCACATATCTCGCGTAATCTATGAAAAGGGTGGTGCACGCCTGGATTATATTTTGCTTGTTCGCATTGGATTTCATGTTGTTCCCCCAGGCCAGGATCGGTTTCCGTGATATGTATCTGAATCCTGGTGACTAGCCCTGACCGTCCGGCAGTCCCAACACGCGTTTTGCGATGATGTTCAGCTGGATCTCCGAAGAACCACCCGCAATGGTGCTCGCCTTGGATCGGAGCCAGGTTCTCGTCAGAGTTCGTTCTGCTCGCGTGAATTCCTGCCCCTCCCAACCGAAGGATTGGGTGCCCATTATTTTAAGTTGCAATTCAAGGCGTTGCTTACCGTTCTCCGAGGCATAATACTTGAAAATCGAGGTAGCAAAGGTTGGCGTACCACCGCCTCTGTTCTCTCCGGCAGAGCGACGCTGGGTCAGCCTGAACGATTCCTGGTCCATACGATTGGCAATGATCGCATCGCGTAGAGCCGGGTCAGCCAGCTTGCCATCTTTAAGACCGATATACTGCTGCGCTATTTGATGGAGTTCCCCCATCGCATCATAGCGACCACGAGTCCCGCCACTGCCGAGCCCCGACAGCGAGGAACGTTCATGCTGCAGCAGGCGTTTGCCGACTGTCCAGCCCTGGTTCAGCTTCCCCACCAGATCATCCTTACGGGCGATCGCGTCATCAAAAAAAGTTTCACAGAAGGGTGAGTTACCACTGATCAAGCGAATCGGCCGGGTAGATACCCCGGGTTGATCCATGTCGATCAACAGGAAGCTGATGCCATCATGCTTGGGTGCCTGGGGTTCGGTCCTGACCAGGGCAAAGATCCAGTCTGCCCGGTCAGCGCCACTGGTCCAGATCTTCTGGCCATTGACCAGAAAATGTTCGTCCTTGTCTTCCGCCCTGGTCTGGACGTTGGCTAGATCCGAACCGGCGTTCGGTTCACTGTATCCCTGACACCAACGAATCTTGCCGGAGACGATGTGGGGCAGGTGCCGCTGTTTCTGCTCATCGGTACCGTACTCCAACAGAGTTGGCCCGATCATGCTGAATCCCATTCCGCTAATCGGTGCTCGTGCACCGATCCGGTTCATTTCCGCCTGCAGGACCACATTTTGCTGCGCAGTCAATCCGCCGCCACCATATTCAGCAGGCCAGGTCGGGGCTGTCCAGCCCTTCTCTGCCATGCTCTCAAGCCACTTTTTTGCATCCGGATTGTTAAATACCTGCTTGCTTCCCCCACCGATTAGTTCCTCCTCACCAGCGGGTTGGCGCATACTCTGTGGGCAGTTCTTCTCCAGCCAGGCCCGGGTCTCTGCTCTGAATTGATTCAAGCCTGCCATTCAATCCTCCTCACCCGCTGTTATTCGTTCTACGTGCTTTACAATCCCGGTCTGCAGACCGGATTATGGTCGGTTTAACTGGCAGACCATATAACAGCCAACTGTATGGAAGCAAGATGCGCTACAAAGAAGCATCATTAGCCACGAATAAGGGGCAGGCGATATGACACTGCCCCCACCCCATAGCAACCCTGATTTACTTCCAGCCGGATCTGGCACTCGGCCCCTGCGGGAAAGGACCGGCGGGCCATCGGAAACCGAGGGTCATGGCCAGATTGATGTCGTCTGCGGTGCCAACACCTTCTTCGATGATTTTCATTGATTCTCTTCTGACCGCCGCCATAATCCGATTACCAATGAAACCCTTATCGCCCGGTACATCCTTGAGTACGATGGGTGTCTTGCCCCAGCTTTCACTCAGATCGACAATTAACTGCACGATATCATCGGTGGTATGCTCGGTCCTTGTCACCTCAACCAGCTTCATAATATTCGCCGGGCTGAAAAGATGCATACCGATGAAGCGGTCCTTTCGTTCAGTGACTTCCGCCAGATCGGCGATGGTGAACATCGAGGTGTTGCTGGCAAAGACCGCTTCTTTATTGATCACTGCTTCCAATTCGGCCCATATTTTGAGTTTCATCGGTTTATTCTCAATGGCACCGTCATCGCCGCCACCAATGGCCTCGATGATCAGGTCGCAATCTTTCAAATCTTCAACTTTGGTCGTGAAATTCAGTAAAGATAATGCCTGTTCCATTCCATCCTCGGTCATCTTGCCGAGTTCAACCGCCTTCTTGAATCCAAATCGGCTATTGATGATGACATCCTTTGCTTTTTCGCAGATCTCGTCGCTAAGATCCCTGACGACGACTTTTTTACCAGCCTGGATCGTGCACTGGGCGATTCCACCACCCATCACACCTGCTCCTAAAATACCGATACTCTTTACATCTTCTAGTTTCATTTCTCTCCACCTCTGCATGAATCGGAACAATTATAATTTTGTGTTCATTTTACTTAATTGCAGGATTGCGGAACACCAATATTTAAGATTTGAATGCGACTCACCTGGTCAGGACCGCGCTACCCATCCACAAATAACATTGATGGGTAGTGGTACCGGAAGGGAAGGCATGTCAGAGACCCTCAC